>CAZTDL010000019.1:0-17419 GCA_964612775.1 uncultured Lentisphaeraceae bacterium | reverse complement strand
GCGTGGCCCAGTTTTCCATGGTGAGTGGCGTGCCCGGACGTGCGGTCAGCATGGTTTTCGCGAGTACGGTTATCGGTGATTCGTCGAGTGTTTCCACCTTGCCGTAGAGAATCGGCACGCGTAGGATCGCGTAGTTGTCGCAGGCCTTCTGTACGGCCTGTTCCCCTTCTAATTTGCTCTGCCCGTACGCATTGATCGGATGAGGCCGGTCGCCTGTCCGATAAGGCGCTTTTGTGCCGTCGAACACGTAATCGGTGGAAATGTAAATCAGAAAAGCATGATGCGCGGCCGCCCACTGCGCGATGGCGGCGGTTGCGCCGACATTCAGCCGCTGGGTGCCGTCAGGGTCTTTCTCGCTCACGTCCGGATGGCGTTCGGCGGCTGTGTGGATGATGATGTTGGGATCCAGCCGGTCAAGAAATGCGGGAATCGCCGCGACCTGAGACAGATCGATGCGTTCGAGGTTCTCGCCCGTACGACGGAAAGAGGTTCCGATAACTTGCCAAGCGCACTGTGCGGCGCAGACTTTTAAAATGGGTCGTCCGAGAAGCCCGGTCGCCCCTGTGATGAGGATGCGGGATGCTGGGATGTTCATCGCGAGGCCCTTTGTTGGGGGGGCATGGTTTTCCGTGCCCGACGGTTCAGAGAATACGGCTTAACAGACTGCCCGCGAGTGCGATAAGGGGAACCGTGTCGCCGGGCAGTCCTTCGAGTTCGGCGCAGGCCCGCCGCGTATGGTCGTCGGCCCATGTGCGGGCTTCGGCTTCAGACATCCCGTCGAGGCAGGAAAGCTCGGGTTTGATGTCGGATTTGGCCTCTTTCGCGTCGAGCAGGTCATCGATGATCTGGAAAGCGAAACCGAGATTGTTTGCGAACGAGGAGAGTTTTTCGAGGTCGGGTTCGGATGCGTCGGCCGCGATCGCGCCGAGTCGGCAAGCGGCGCGGAAAAGATCCGCCGTTTTGTGTTGGAAAACGTAATCGATGATCCCGCGCGTGGCGGAGGCCGCGAAGCGGATATCCTCTGCCTGCCCCGCGATCACGCCCGCCGCGCCGGCGGCGGAGGCGAGTTCGGAAACGAGGCGAGAAACCGTGCCTGGGCGTTTTTCGGGTGTGCGTGCGAGCGTTTCGAAAGCGAGTGTCTGGAGCGCATCGCCTGCCAATACGCCGATGGCCTCGCCGTATTTGGCATGGACGGTGGGTTGACCGCGCCGCTGCAGGTCGTTGTCCATGCAGGGCAAATCATCGTGAACGAGCATGTAGGTGTGCAGCAATTCGATGGCCGAGGCCGGGTATTGGGCGTCCGCGCGTTTGCCGCCCGCCGCTTCGGCGGCCGCAAGACAGAGAATGGGCCGAAGGCGCTTGCCGCCGGACAGAACGGCATGCCGCAGGGCTTCAGACAGAATGGCGGGACGCGCTCCCGCGTCGGGAAGGCCTGCGAAAAGATGTTCTTCGACGAGACGTTTACGTTCGTCGAGGTAGGTGTGCAAATCAAACGTCATGCGAATCAGTATAGTTGAAAAGGGAGGGGACAGGCAAGCCGAGGGACGGCTTGCGAACTGGTTTCCGAGGGGGATATATGGCATGCGTCGATGCGGAGAGCTTCTCTGTTTTGATCGGTCTGGCGCTCGGCGCGATGCTCAGCGCGGTCGTTTCAGCGGATCGGGAATAAAAGAAAGACTCCGATTGTCCAGAGCGCATGCGAGACCATGCAGGCTGTCAGATTGCCCCGCCAGCGGTAAAGCGCGCACCAGAAAATGCCGGCGACAAGCGCGGCCATCACCAGCATAAAATTGCCTGTGACGAGGTGGGCCGCACTATAGAATAAGGCGCCGGCCGCGAATCCGCGGGGTTGTCCCCAGAGGTCTGAGGCCCTTTTCATGACATAACCGCGCCAGAACAATTCTTCGCCGGGGCTTGTCACCAGCAATAGAACCGTGCCGATCAACCACGGGTTGCCCAGTTCGCGGATGGCGTAAATCGCCTCGACCTGTTTCGGCGCAAAACCGAAAACCTTGGCCGACATGAAATCGCCGCACCAGAAAATGCCGTACAGAAGGACTGCGGCGGCAATGCCGATGAATATTTCGCGCAATGTCACTTCTGTCCAATGCCACGGCACACCGGCAAACGCGAATGAAGCCGCGCAGAGCGTGCAGGTTGTGACGGTGATCTTGATCCAGAAATAATGTTCCGCCAAGGTGCTGAATGTCCAACAGAACCCGACTGCCGCCAGCGCCAACGCCATCCCGTATTTTTTGTCCACCGTTGCGTTCCCTTTGTGTGCCCCCCAGAAGATATCCGGTCAAGCGACCATGCGATCTTACACGTTCTCCGTCTTCCCATGCAATCGGAAGTGTCTGGCAAGAAATTCCCGTATTCGAATGCGCAGAACGCAACGGACAAAGGGTTCAGAATGTTCGCCTAGCTGAAGGATAAAGGGTCAGCTCACCTTTTCGTTTGTCCAAGATTCATGCGAATGTATGATTTTCCAGCCGACCGATTCCTTCTTCCAGATCAGCGTAAAGACATGCAGCGAGGAGCAGGCCGGTCCGCTTTTCGGGCGCATCTCGGTTTTCTCGCGGCTTGTTAAAAGGGCGAGGTCGGGAGCCAGGGGCGTGATCTCCACCCATTCCGGGGTGACCTGTTGACGGTCTCTTGCCGAGAAGTAATCTGTGATGGCCGTGACCCATTCATCGCGCGACGCGAAGTACTCCGTGCTCGCGAATGCGGACAAAAAACCGTCTTTGCTGTAGTGCTCTGCCCACTCGCCCGCATTGACTTGATTGATGACATATACGAGGTGGTTGAACGCGTTCAGAACCTGTTCGCGAGTGATCTCGTTGTTTGCCGCATCAAACTCTGTCATGACGGCCTCCTTGATTTTGCAAACGCATTATAAAGTGCCAGCCAAGAATACGTTTGAAAGTTACCACCGTGGAGACCTGATCGTCAAGGGTCAAGAACGAAGCCTTGCCCGCGCGTTTGGGCTGTCCGACTGGAAAAAGATAAGGAGGTTCGGCGCGAGGTCGCTCCTGCGCCCCAGACAATGGCCGAAAAAAGGAAACGTTTGCCTTTTGGTGCTCTAAAGGCGAATCGTGCGGCACCGGTTTTCTTGGCTCGGCCGTTTTCGCCGGACGTGTCCGGAGGCTTGCGTAACGACGATGGGGCGTTTCGTTAGAAAAATTTTGCGAGAATCAGGCCGAGCGTGAGCAGGATGCCAAAAACGAAATGCGTGCCCGCAGACAGGCCTTCAAGCTTAGCGATGCGGATCGGGTCGTTTGCCCGGAATCCGCCCAGACAGGTTTTGAGCGTGCTGAAGCTCAGCGGCACTGTCAGCAACGTCAGCAATGCCCATGCGGGTACCCCGCGCATGACGATGCCGGCGATAAGGATGGGATAAGGGAGTATATGGAGCGCGATAAATAGCGGCTCCGCCTGGCGGCGTCCGAGGATCAGGGATGAGGTCTTGATCCCGGCGCGTTGATCGGTCTCGGCATCGCGCAGGTCGTTTCCGTGCAGAATCGCGCCAACGAGACACGCGATCGGCAGTGAGACCCACAAGCTCTGCCCTGTCACGGAGCCGGTTTGCGCGAAATGGCTGGCGGTCACCAGCAGCACGCCGGCGAGGAGCATGACGGCCGGCAACCCCAACCCCGCGTATTTGTAGCGGAGCCCGGTTGTGTAAAACCCCGCGCCGACCACCCCCGCCGCCGCAAAAAACAGCAGATGCCAGTTGCTGAGGGCGACAACGGCGAGTCCGACACCCGTGCCGAGAAGCAACGCGATGACGCCGACGATAAAGACCTGCTGCGGCTGAAGCGCGCCGGTCACCAACTGCGGTGCCGTCGGCGGTTTGGCGGCGCAGTCGACTCCCGATTTAAAATCGCCATACGTGTTGAGCAGGTTCGTCGCCGTCTGCAACAGCCAGCCGCAGAACAGGGACAGAACAAAAAGGGTCCATGTGAAACGGCCCTCATACGCGGCGAGCGCCGCGCCGACGGCCACGGGGATGGTCGTGGCCGTCAAGGACCAGAGGCGCAAGACACCGAGCCACGTGCTGATATCGCTCATGGTGAATGCGCGCGTCATCTTATTTGACCGTCGCTCCGGGGAGTGCGCCTGCGTCGGGCGAGACCACGAAGAGTGTGCCGTCGGGGTTCCTGCCGCGAGGATCATGCCTTCGGACATGCCGAAGCGCATTTTACGCGGGGCAAGGTTGGCCACCATCACAACCTGGCGTCCGATCAGTTTGGAGGGGTCGTAGGCTTTCCGTATTCCCGCGAAAACTTGGCGAGGCTTGTCCTCTCCGATATCGAGTTGGAGCTTGAGTAACTTGTCCGCACCTTCGACGTGTTCGGCGGACACGATGTTTGCAACACGGAGGTCGGCCTTGGCGAAGGTGTCGTAGTCAATGGTCTCTTTGACCGGTTCTGCTGCGGTCGCTGGGGCAGGCGCCGGTTTCGGCGTGGGCTTATCCGGTGTGCGGCTCGCTTCGATCAACTGGTCGACCGCAGCCTGTTCGACGCGCGTGGCCAGGTATTCGTAGGGGCCTATGGCGGTGTTCTCGATGACCGTGTTCAAATCGGACCAGACATAGGGCGATTCGTGGAAGAGCCTGGCGACTTTGGCCGCATACGCGGGCAGAATCGGCTGCATATACAGAGTCAGCACGCGGAAGATGTTGAGCACGGACGTCATCACGCTGCGGGCGGCTTCGGGGTCGGTCTTAATCAGTGTCCACGGCGCTTTGCCGTCGAAGTACTGATTCGCTTGGTCAGCCAGTTCGCGTACCGTGACCATGACCTTGCTGAAATCGCGGGCCTCGTAGTAGGCTTCGACCGTCTGCGCCCAATTCTGCGCCTTCTGGAACAAGGCGAGACCTTCGGGATCCATCTTTCCCGTCATGCCCCCGAGGCTCTTGTGCAGCATCTGTGCGCCGCGCGACGCGAGGTTGGTGATTTTGCCGACGAGATCGGAGTTCACCCGGTTGACGAAATCGCCGAGATTCAGGTCCATGTCGTCGGTCGAGCCGTTCAACTTGCAGGCGTAATAAAAACGGAGATCCTGAGGTTTCAGGTGGTCCAGATAGGTGCGCGCTTTGATGAACGTGCCCTTCGACTTGCTCATCTTCTCGCCGTTTACCGTCAGGAAACCGTGTACAAACACCTGTGTGGGCGTTTTGAAGTCGGCGGCGTGCAGCATGGTCGGCCAGAACAGGCAATGGAAGCGGACGATATCCTTGCCAATGAAATGATACAGTTCCGTTTCGGGGCTCTGCCACCAGTGGGCGAACGACTCGCCATGATCCGCACACCATTTTTCGAGCGAAGCCATGTATCCGATCGGCGCGTCGACCCACACGTAGAAAAACTTATTGGGTTTGTCTGGTATTTCGAATCCGAAATAGGGCGCGTCACGCGAAATACACCAGCCGCGCAGGGGCTCGTTGAACCATTCCAGCAACTTGTTGGCGACATCCGGCGCGGTGTGCGCGGGAATCCACGCTTTGAGATAGTCTCGGAAAGGCTCAAGTTCAAAGAACAGGTGTTCGCTGTCGCGGGTGACCGGCTTCTTGCCGCAGATCGTGCAGCGTGCATCCTTGAGTTCTTCGGCGGGATAGGTTTGTCCGCACACATCGCACGAGTCGCCGTATTGATTCTCGGCTCCGCATTTGGGGCACGTTCCTTTGACGAAACGGTCCGGCAAGAACATCGCGTCGTGTTCGCAATAGAGCTGGGGCAACTTGCGGGTCGTGACGGCGCCGCTCCGCAGCATCGCTCTGTAGATGTTATTGCAGAACGTGCGGTTTTCCCCGCTGTTTGTCGAATAATAATTGTCGAAGCGGATTTCGAAATCGGCGAAATCTTTGGTATGCAACGCGTAACTGCGGGCGATCAGTTCTTCCGGCGTGATGCCCTCCGTGCGCGCGCGCACCATGATGGGCGTTCCATGAGTGTCATCCGCGCAGACGTAGACGCAGGCGTTACCGCGCATCTTTTGAAATCGCACCCAGAAATCGGTCTGGATATATTCCACCAAATGTCCGATATGAATGTCGCCATTGGCATACGGCAACGCCGATGTGACCACCAGGTTGCGCTTTTTCGTGACCATGAACTCTCCTCTGCGAGGGAAACGGCCGGTTGTCCCGTTTCAAAGGGCCTCGGTGAATAAATGCGTTATATTAGCGCGTTTATGAAGATAGCGCCAGACTCTACACGCAGAAGAATCACGCCTGTCGGGGAGGGCGGGGTCGGGAAAGTGTTTTTCTGAAGGCGACGGTGCGCGGCCCCGACGTGTTCGGCCGTTTACATCTTCTGCAGTTCGCGGCGTTTTTTCTGCGGCAGGTCCAGAACTTCGGAAAGAAGGGCTGTCGCGGTTTCGGGCTTCGCTTCCAGCGTTTCACGCAACAGGCGGAAGAGCAGTTTCTTTTCGAGCACGGAAAAAACGTCGAAATTGTCGGAATAAGCGCGAACCGTCAGGGCGCAGGCTTCGAAACGCTTACGTGCGGCGGTGTCGGCTTCGTCGGCGGGCTCTCCCTCATAGGGATAGACTTTGTCTGCCTGCCACTGTTGCAGCAGTTCGGCGGTCAACGCTTCGCGGCGTTCCCGGAAATGGCGGCGCAGAATGTCGCGCGAAGCGTCTAGGAAGGCCTTGATTTCAGGATGCATCTCGTCGAGAATCAGCAGGTTTTCCTCGTGGAGCTCGGCAAACCGCGAGGAGACCAGATAGGCGGTATAATTGAAGCCGCTGCCGGGGCGTACGGCGGCATCGACCTCGTGGAGCGCGAATCCGTCGGTATTGCAAAAAACGATCTTGCCGCGGCTTTGTTTGGTCTTCCACTCGATCACCTGGAGTTCGGCTTTGGATCCCTCCGACGACTTTAGATGGTAAGAATAACTGGCGTGCTGGACGATCACCGGATTGACCAAAAGTCCCTGGAAATAGATGCGGACGTTGGGGTAGGCCTTGAGATAAAGGGCAAAATTGGAGGCGAGCTGCTGGACCACCCAAACGGTTTCCAGCAAGGAGCCGAGTGCGTTGTGGACCTCGGTGATCATCACTTCCGTGCCTGTGGCGGGGCCGGGGGTGGCCGCAGCGGCCAGCGTGAACAGACTTGGATCCGAGGCGATGCCGGCCAAAATAAAGGAACGGAGCCCGGCGTCGGTCTGCTGTGTGGTGCGCCATTCAACGCGGTTGCCGAGCGCGAACGCTTTAAACCGGCCTTTTCCCTTGCTGCCATGCAATACGCGCCCGGAGAGAGGCGTTTTGCTTGCGTCGCGTTTCCATGAGCCGCCGAGGTTGCCGAAATACTTGTCTGCCGACAACGCGTTGATACCCAATCCATCGTCCGCCACGCGAATGGACTCGATGCCTCCCAGCGGATTTTGGATGATATCGATTTTCACATCGAAAGCGTCGGCGTCCAAGGCGTTCCATACCAGCTCGGTCAGCGCCTGAATGGGGGACGCCGTACACAGCGACGTGATGTGATCCTTCTGGGCTTGAACATGGATATCTTTCACGTGTCCGGACTCCTTTGATTGAGCGTATAAACAGTATTAAAATATCGAATACGCGCCCTTTTGGGTAGTGCTTTTATCATGCGCGACACGATTGATGTCAGGACGAAAACAACCCCCTTGTTCACGATGGTTTTTTTAGTATAATAAAAAGCGTTTTTTAGGACGGTGTCCGTCTATCGTTCATTGATCGTCGAACCGACGTTTTTCCGGATCTGTTTTCAACCTTGATGGACATGGTCGAGAAAAGGAGCATCCGCATGTTTTTCGATCCGATGTATTTTATTTTCTTGCTGCCGGGATTGATCTTGGCCGGCGTTGCCTCGCTGTTGGTGAAGACCACCTTTGGCCGTTATTCACATGTTCGCTGCTATTCCGGAATGACGGGCGCGCAGGCGGCCCTGCGCATGATGCAGGGCAACGGCGTGTACGATGTGAAGGTGGAGGAGACGCAGGGTTTTCTGTCCGATCATTATGATCCGGCCAACAAGGTGCTGCGCCTTTCGCCGGGCGTTTACGAGTCTAATTCGCTGGCCGCGGTCGGCGTCGCTTGCCATGAGGCGGGGCACGCCCTGCAACACGCCAGCCAGTATGCGCCGCTGGCGTTGCGGACGATGCTGGTGCCGGTGACGAACTTCAGCAGCATGTTTGCCTTTTATGTGGTCGCCGCCGGTTTTCTTTTCCGCCCGCTGTTGTATGTCGGCTGCGCTCTGTTTGCGGTCGCCTTCGTCTTCGCGCTGGTGACGCTTCCCGTGGAGTGGGACGCCAGTTCCAGAGCCAAACAGCACATCGTGATGGCGGGTGTCGTCTCGCCCGGACAGGAACGTGATGCGGGGCGTGTGCTCAACGCGGCGTTCTTGACTTATTTGGCTGCGGCCGTCAGCTCGCTGATGACGTTGCTGTACTATTTGATGCGAGCCGGGGTGATCGGCGGCGGGCGCGACCGCGATTAACGCGCGGCGACAGGGAAGCGCGGAAGGCCGGAAGCATGCGAAAAAGCGTGCCGCTCTTTTCATCATCTTTTTTCAGTTCATATTGTTTCAATCAAAGGAGTTCATTGTTTCATGAGTAAGAAGACGCATAGTTTCAAAGCCGAAATCCAACAAGTCCTGGATCTGGTGATTCATTCGCTGTATTCGAAAAAAGAAATCTTTCTGCGCGAGCTGATCTCCAATGCTTCGGATGCCATTGACCGCGCGCAATATCTCGGTCTGACGGACAAGACGCTCGTGGAGGATGCGCCGGAGTGGAAAATCGACATCGTTGCGGACAAGGAGGATAAGACGCTGATGATCGCGGATAACGGCATCGGCATGAACGAAGATGAACTGGATAAGAATCTGGGCGTGATCGCCAACTCCGGAACGAAGGCCTTTGTGGAGACGCTGAAAGAGAAGGCGCAGTCCAATGCGCCTGAACTTATCGGGCAGTTCGGCGTGGGTTTTTATGCGGCATTTATGGTGGCCGAGAGCGTGACGGTCATCACCCTCAAGCGCGGTCGGGACCAAAAGGCGGTTAAATGGGTTTCCGCAGGCGATGGAACCTATACGTTGGAGGACGCCGCCCGCGATAAACCCGGCACCACCATTGTGCTCAAGCTGCGCGAGGGCATGGACGAGTATTTGGACGAGTGGCGCATCCATGAGCTGGTTAAGCAGTATTCGGACTTCATCGCTTATCCGATTCGTTTTGGCGATAAAGGCGAGGCGCCGAAAGCGGATGCCCAGCCGTTCAACGCGATGAAAGCGCTGTGGAAGCGGCCCAAGAGCGAACTGACGGAAGAGGAGACCAATAAGTTTTATACGCATCTTACGCATGATCAGAATCCGCCGCTCAGAACCATTCCCCTGTCGGTTGAGGGCGCGATAGAATTCAAGGCGCTGCTTTTTATTCCGAAAGAGGCGGGGTTCGATCTGCTCACGCCGAACAAGAAGCATGGGCTAAACCTCTATGTGCGCAACGTGTTTATCGGTGCCGATTTCGACTTGCTTTTGCCGGAATACCTGCGTTTCGTGAAGGGCGTGGTTGAGTCAAGCGATTTGCCTCTGAACGTCTCGCGCGAGATGTTGCAGGACGACGCGGTGATTCGTAAGATCAAGAGCAACATCACGGGCAAGATCTTGGCGACGCTCGCCGAGATGATGAAAGATAAAGCCGAGGAATATACGGCGTTTTACACGTCGTTTGGCCGCATTCTGAAAGAGGGCCTGCATTTCGATTTCGAAAACGCCGAGAAACTGAAAGCCCTGCTGATGTACCGTTCCGCGAAGAGCGAGGGGAACACGCTGGTGTCGCTCAAGCAGTATGTGGCGTCGATGCCCGCGACTCAGAAGGAAATATACTATTTGATTTCCGAGGATATCGACACGATCCGGCATTCTCCGCATATCGAGGCGGTTGTTCAACATGGTTACGATGTGCTTTTCTTTACGGATGCCATTGACCAGTGGATCGTGGAGTCGCTGAACGAATTCGAGGGCAAAAAGCTGGTGGCCGTCGACAAAGGAAATCTCGAGTTGGGCACGGATGAAGAGAAGACCGAGACCAAGAAGAAGCTCGAGACCGCAGCGGGCGACTACCAGACTCTGACGACGTTCATCAAAGAACGGCTGAAGGATGAGGTGAACGAGGTTCGGCTTTCAACGCGGCTGACCGATTCGGCCTGTTGTCTGGTGGCCGGGGAGCATGCGATGAACGCAAGCATGGAGCGGCTCATGCGCGCCATGAATCAGGATGTGCCCAAGCAGCTTCGCACACTGGAGGTCAATCCTGACCACGCGCTGCTCAAACGCATGAAGACGATGCTGGAAGCGGACAAGGAGAATCCGAAGCTGGCGGATTACGTGGATCTTCTGTATGGCCAGGCGCTCCTGAGTGAGGGTTCTGCCCTGAAGGACGCGCAGCACTTTACGCGGCTTGTGGCGGAGCTGATGATCAACGCGTAGGGACCTCGTCTTTTCCGAACGAGGCGTCTGCGCCCCGGGAGAAATCCGTGAGAGCGCAAAAGGCCGAAAGCACCCATGGGATGAGCGGATGCGGCTGATCCCTGTTGGTTTTGCCGTCCGTTTGAACGGAGGGCAAAGCGCGCTTGCCGTTTGAAATCGTCAAAAAGACGATACCTGCATGCCCAGCTGGGTCATGCCTGATCAGCGACGTCTTTCGGTCGTTCAAAGGTGTCAGCCGTAAGGGGATCGGACTGTACGGTTGTTTCCATCGCCGCGAACGAGTAAGATACCGCTAAAGGTACAGGCTTCGCGAAAGATGCGGACGATGACGGCGGGTCTTTTCACGGCGTTGAGGCTGGGGCGCATGACACGTGGACGGGGATCGGCTGTGACGAGGGGCGGTTCTTTCATGAGGACGCGGGTGTTCGGAATTTTGGCGGGCCGAAACGGATTGCTGGTGTGCGGCGTCTGTTTGGCTCTGGCCGTAACGACGTCATTAAGAGGCGTTGAAAATCTTCTGCCTTCCGGGTTGGCGTGTGGCTATACGTCGCGACGCTGGACACTGGATGACGGGTTGCCGGACAGTCAGATCTGCGGGGTGGTGTGCGGGCGCGATGGGTATCTGTGGCTGGCGACAGCCCGATTTCTGGTGCGTTTCGACGGCCTGCGTTTCATGCCTGTTGCGATGTTGGCACAAACCTCTGGAGGACGGAACGAGGGCCTTTATCAGGATAGCCGCGGCGGGATCTGGGTCTACGGATATTCCGGTGCGGCGAGATACGCGAATGGCGACTGGTGGCAAGGCGGTGAGAATGTCGGACTGCCGAAAGGGCACGTGGTCTCCGTTGCCGAGGGGCGGCCGGACCAGGTTTTTCTTGCGCAGGAACGCACCCTTTATGAATGGCGGAACGGACGCGCGAAACCGATTTTGGGCGTGTCCGCCTTTCCCCGCGAAACAGGCGGATTCCGGCAGTTGGTTGACGATGGCGAAGGCGGACTCTGGATCGTATGCGGAGAAGGCTTGTATCGCTGGTCGCCGGGACGTTCTGTTCCTCCGGCCCTAATGACGGAAATTCGCGCAGAATGGCGGTTGCTTCGCTCCGGAGAGACGTCTTTGGTGGCTCACGGATCGTCATTTTACTTGCGCTGGAATGGCCGTCGCTGGGAGCAGAGATCCGTTGAGACTCGTCCCGTAACCGCCCGGTGTCTGCTGGAATTGTCGGATCGGACGCTTTGGATGGGGCATGACGCCGGGGTTGATGAGCATACGGATGCCGGACAAACGCAGATCGTGTTGTACGGACCGTTCCGGGTTATGGATATGGCGGCGGATCAGGAGAACAACATCTGGATGGCCACAACGGATGGCCTGATGCGGTTGAGACGCCGGGTTCTGAAGAGTGTTCCTCTGAAAGGAATCCCGGGGGCTGCGGAAGTGTCGGTGCTGTGGGCTGAAGCCGACGGGCGGGTGTGGGCCGGGTTGCGCGCGGGAGGCGTGGCCGCCGGTGATGCTGACGGGCTGGAGCCTCTGCTGGTTCCGCCCGACTTTGCGGGCGTGGCGCTCAATGCCCTGTATCGCGAAGTGAACGGCACGCTCTGGTGCGGCGGCCTGGGCGGCAGTTTGTGGACGTTGCAGAATCAGAGCCTGCAACGGATCGAGAGCGTTGACGCGTACGATGTGCAGGCGATCCTTGGACAGGGCGGAAGCCCCTCGTGGGTCGCCACCCGGCGCGGGGTGCTGACATTCAATGCCAATAAAAATCGATTGGTGGAGATGGCTTGGCCTTTGGACTCCGTGCTCGCTCTATGGCAGGATCGGGACGACACCCTTTGGATTGGGCATGAGAGTCTGGGCTTGGCCGTTTTGCGTCAGGGCGGCAAGGGAGAGTTTTTCCCTGAGTCGGGCCTTCCAGGGAGAACGATTCGGGCGATTCGCCGCGATCATGAAGGCGTTCTTTGGGTCGGCGGACTTGCCGGCTTGGCGCGGATCGAAAACGGGACAGGTTTTGTGTTTCGGGCTTCCCACGGATTGTGGAACGAGTCGGTTCGCCAGATTGCCGAAGACGCCGAAGGCTATCTTTGGCTAGGTACCGCGGGCGGGATCATGCGGATCGCGAAGCGTGAGCTGGCGGATGTGGCGACCGGCCGAAAAGAACGGTTGGACGTGCGAACGTTCGGCGAAGAGTCCGGCATGGACCAAGAGGTGTGCACGGGCGGCGTGTTCTCTCCCTCCGACGGGCCGTTGCGTGATCGTCTTTGGTTTCCTACGCGGGGCGGGCTTCTGTCCGTTGATACGCGGCTTCTGCCTCCGCCCCGTCCTGCGCCGGACATCCGGTTGGTTTCGGTTGAGGGGGGACGACTCGTGCAAATCAAAAAGGGCGGCAAGGTTCAGTCTGCGCCCGTGGTGCAGCCGGACAATCCCTGCGACGTGCGTGTGGAATATGCCGCGCTGGATTTTGCGGCGCCGGAACGCGTGCGTTTCAGATATGAACTTTCGGGTCCGCTCGAAGTGCATTCCGGATTGACGGAGGAACGCCGCATCGTGTTTTCGCGTCTGCCGACGGGACACTATCTGTTTCGCGTGACGGCGTGTAACGGCGACGGCGTTTGGCATTCAAAAGGGGCCGAGGTGGCGTGGACCGTTCAGCCCTTTTTTTGGGAGACGTTCGCCTTTCGTCTGTGCTGCCTGCTGGTGTGCG
Source organism: uncultured Lentisphaeraceae bacterium (assembly GCA_964612775.1). Lineage (GTDB taxonomy): Bacteria > Verrucomicrobiota > Kiritimatiellia > RFP12 > UBA1067 > DAOPZC01. Next base: position 4,252 of record CAZTDL010000019.1, on the reverse strand, counting down.
GCGGCGGAATCGCTTTGACGGTCCGCAGCATCGAGCGCCGACGCGTCCGCAGACGGTTGGAAACGGCGGAACGGGAACAGGAGCTTGCGCGCGAGCGGGCCCGTATTGCCCGCGATCTGCACGACGAGATCGGTGCTAAATTGACCCGGCTTTCACTGTTGGGATCGATGGCGTCCGAAGATGCCAAGGGCTTGGAGCCCCTTTGTCGCGAAGTCGAAGAAATGGCCGATACCGCACGCGAGACACACCGTGCCTTCGATGAGATCGTTTGGTCGGTCAGTCCGCGTAACGACACGGTCCGCAGCCTTTCTCATTACATCTGCAAATACGCCGAAGAATTTTTTGCGGGCACGCCGGTGGTCAGCTATTGCCGATTGCCGGACGATCTGATCGACCGGCCGATCGAGCCTCAGAGCCGTCACCAGATGTTTCTGGCCGTCAAAGAGAGCCTTCACAACGTTTTGAAACATGCGGGGGCGGCGCGTGTGGATCTTTCGATTGAACAGCCCGACGGGTATCTGCGCGTAGAAGTGAAGGATGATGGGCGAGGGTTCGATTCGACGGCGGCGCGTTCGCGGGGTGACGGTTTACGCAATATGCGGGAACGCATGCAAGCTGTCGGAGGCGACCTCGTCATCGAGAGCGGAGCCGAAACCGGTTCACGGTTGGTGTTTGTCATGCCGGTGTAGCGGAATGAAGAAGGGATTGTCGGAAACGTTCCCGCTGTTTTCGGCAGGCCCAGTCGTTGAACGATAATGCGTTTAGCTGCCGAAGGAGGACGCGATGACGAGAACAGGTATGGATACGACGGAACGTCCGGAGACCGGGCAACCGATCCGCGTGGCGGTTGTGGAAGACGACGCGAAGCTTCGGCAGACGCTTGAGGCGTTCATCAATCGGAGCGGAAATATGCGGTTCGTGGCGGGGTATGGTTCCGCCGAGGCGGCGCTGGACGGTTTGCCAATCGAGAGGCCGGACGTCGTGTTAATGGATATCCGCCTGCCGGGAATGAGCGGCGTGGAGTGCGTGGCCCGCCTGCGTAAAGTGTTGCCGGAGACGAAGGCGGTCATGCTGACCGCCTATGAGGATACCGATGACGTGTTTCGGTCACTGACCGTCGGCGCGTTCGGCTATATGCTAAAAAGCGTCGAGCCTCAGCGTTTGAGAGAGGCGATCCGCGAGGCGCATCAAGGCGGATCGCCGATTTCCGGCAGTGTCGCGCGCAAATTGGTCGACTATTTTCACGGCGCCACACGGTCGGAGACTCAAGGGCCGGACGCGTTGAGTCCGCTGTCGCAGCGCGAGGTGGAGATTCTCCGTCTGCTTGCCGCCGGTCACCCCTACAAGCTGATAGCCGTCGATTTGAATATATCCATCAACACGATCCGAACACATATCAAACGGATTTACGAGAAACTCCATGTGCACAGCCGCACGGAAGCGATCCGCCTTTTTAATGATCCCGGAGGGGGACGCCTGTCACATTAATATGTGACAGGACAATGAACGTTTTTTCACTTAAAGTAATACTGTCGTTTATTGGTGGCCTCAGCGAATGGGGTTGGTTGCGGTCGTGTTATGAAAGGTGAAATATGAGCGTTCGTCGGGAATGGTTGAAAGCGGTTGCCGCCGTTCTTTGCGTTGCGGGTGCCGTCGGCGGAACGATTGCGGGAGACGTTTTCAAAGCAAATAACACGCTGCCGTTAAATGATCCTCTGAGTTGGGAAGGCGGGGTTGTTCCTGGCGCTGCGGACGTTGCTGTTTTCGATGAGCGGGTCACTGCCGGTGTCACGAATTTTGTTCTGACGAACAGTTTGGCCTGGGCCGGCGTGGCGTTTACCAACACCGTGGCGCCCGTTGCCTCCGGAACGATTACGCTCACGACCAACGGCACGGATGCGGCGACGCTCACGCTGGGAACAAACGGCGTCAGTCTGGTTGGCGCCGGACTTGCGCTCACCTTGAGTGCGCCGCTCGCGCTCAGTGACGCGCAGACGTGGCAGATCGATCACCGCAATTTGATTTTCAACAGCACGGTGTCGGGCGCGTCGGAATGGGCGCTCAACTTTCCCAGCCAAGTGGTCTGGAATGTCGCGGCGGGCTATAGCGGCAATTTGATTGTCACCAACTCAAGTTACATCACTCGCTTCACAAATAGCGGTCTGTGGGCGAAATCGCTGACACAAAAGTGGGGCGGTCGTGTGGAAATGACCTTTACGAACGTGACGCTCTGGTCGAGTCTGTTTCTTGATCGTACGGCGACGTTCAACTGCTGGAACGGGCTCACGGCCGGCGGCACGCTTCTGTTTGAAAACGGCGATGCGTTTCAGTTTCCGGGCAGCCGGTTTACGCTGGACTCCGGTTATGTCATTCAGAACGGCGGAGCGCTGAGCGGTTATGAACTGCAGACACAGTATTCCACATACAACAGCCGTTACACGATCAGCGGCGGTAGCCTTGCTCTGACGGGCGGCATTTTGCTCGGCAACGGGCTTTCCTATGTCAACGGCGAAGCTCGCTTTCTCCAAACAGGCGGCACCGTATCCGTTCCGTGCATAAAGGGCAGTTGGGCCGGTTGCAAATATTCAGGCGTGCCAACCTATGAATTGACGGGCGGCGTTTTCCGTATTACGGGTACGCGCGGCCCGGACACGGGCGTCCACTTGTCTTGGAATGATACCGGAAATGCGGCCGAGAGTTCCGGCGCGTTCCTGATGGAAGGCGGGTGGGCGGACATCGATCAGATCGCGCTGGGACGTTCGATGGACGGTGCGGCCTATGCCGTCACCAATGCCTTTTCGCTCTTCAAAATGACAGGCGGTGAACTGGTGCTGGGATCTCGCGGACTGTACGCGGCGCGCTCGTGGAATAACGGCTGCAACAATTCCGGTTACGCGGTCAAGCTGCAGGGCGGCACGCTGACGGCGGGCGACTCCTGGTCGTCGACGCTGGATATTTTTCTGAGTGACGCCCATGGCGGTACGGTGTTTAAGACCGAGGATACGAATGGTGTGGCCAAGACGGTTGTGCTAAACGGTGCCCTGTATGGACCTGGACAACTCGTTAAGCGCGGCGCGGGCGCCCTGACGTTGGCAGGCGCTGCGGCCTATTCCGGAAAAACGACCGTCGAAGCCGGTTCGCTGGTCGTCATGGCGGCCCCTTCCGACTGTTACCGATGGACGGCGGATAGTCTGATGGAGACCAACAACGCGCCGGTCGCGGCATGGACGGATCTGAACGGCGGTGTCGCGGCCACAAACGTGTTGTTTTCGCAAACCCCGCGTTTGATCCGTAATGAAATTAACGGACACAGCGTTGTGCATTTCAACAGCGGCTTAAGTCAATACTTAGCGATTGAAGCGGCGAAAAGCCCGATCGCAGGAGCCACCCGTTTTTCGATTGTTGTCGTTTTCAAGACGGGGTCGGCAGGAGTCGGCGGCAACGGGTATTGGTATGGGAATACCGGGCTGGTGGATGGCGAGCAGGGGGGCATTCAAAACGACTGGGGAATGGTCTACAGCAGCTCTGGATGCGTTGGCGGCGGTGCGGGATATCCGGCGATCAATAAAGATTGGACCGTGTATTCCTCATCAAGCTATTCGGTTGCGGACAACCGGCCGCATGTGGCGATCTATACGTGGCAGGATACGAACTTGCTGGTCAACGTGGACGGACGGACGACGATGTCGGCTTCGACCTCTCCGGTGGTTTCGGCACGCAATGCCTATCGAATGCTTTTCGGTTCCGTCGCGCTCGAAAGCGGTAAATTTTTCAATGGCGACATAGCCGAGATACGCATCTACCGCAACCGCGCGCTGACGGTGAATGATCAGAACCTGATCGGGAGCGAACTGTCGGCAACGTATGGTGTTCAGAATACGGTGTTTTCCGTGCCGTCGGTCGCTTCGTCAGGGGCCGGAGAAATGTCGGCGGCAGCGGCGTCTGAGGTTCCCGATCCTTTACCGCATGATGTTTCTGTTTGGGACGCGGACACGCTGAGCGGGCCGACCGGCACGGCCATTACGGCGTGGGCATCGACAAACGGGCTTCGCACGGCGACACTGGCGGCCGCGACCGTTCTCGCGGGCGGCAGCGCCATTGGCGGAGCCACTGCGCCCAAGTTGCAGCCCGGTGCGATCAATGGACACAACGCGCTTCGCTTCAAGGGGGGATCTTATAGCGTGCTGGGGCTTGCGGCAGACCAAAATCCGCTGGCGGGCGTCACCAATTTCTCTGTCGCGGCGGTGTTTCG
>CAZTDL010000018.1:3876-18034 GCA_964612775.1 uncultured Lentisphaeraceae bacterium | reverse complement strand
CGATTACCTGTTGCGCAAACACCAGTCAGACGTGCCGCCTGTCGGCGCAAAAAACGCCCAAGCAACTGACGTTTTACAGGAGCGCATCAAACAATTATTGGACAATGACACGCTTGAATTGGAGGCACTCACATATATCCGCGGACGATCCATTTCCAAGCAATTCATGATCATCGACGAGGCGCAAAACCTCACGCCTCATGAGGTCAAGACCGTCGTGAGCCGTGCGGGCGAAGGATCCAAGGTTATTCTCACGGGAGACCCTTACCAGATCGACAATCCTTATCTGGATGCTTCCAGCAACGGTCTCACATACGCGGCCGAACGCATGAAAGAACTGCCGTTACACGGGCACGTAACGCTACATCAAAGCGAACGCAGCCTTCTTGCCGCCGCCGCAGCGAAATACCTGTAAGCCCCGCAGCACTCACCGTTCACTTTTCGATCATCAAAGTTTCAGGAGCCGCACATGTCGTCGTTTCCAGGATCAACGTTCTGGCAAAAAACAACCGTTTTTGTTGCTACGGGTTTCGGCATCGGTCTGGTTGTGCCCATCGCGCCCGGCACCTTCGGGTCGCTTCCGGGCGTACTACTCGCGTTATGGACAACCCAGCAACCGTTACTTCTCCAAATCATTTTCGGAGTCGGCATGACTCTTCTCGCGGTTCCGATTTGCGACGTGACAGAGCACGTTCTGGGGAAAAAAGACGATGGCCGTATCTGTGCAGATGAATGGATGCTGTTCCCTCTTAGCGTCATCGGCTTGCCGCTTCTGCAAAATCCTTGGTTCATCCCTGTTTTTTTTGTGGTCGCACGCGTTTGCGATATCATCAAACCACCGCCTGCCAGACAACTGCAAGCCATCCACGGCGGTCTCGGTATCGTCATCGACGATTTCTTCGCTTCTTTTTATGCGTTGGCCATCAACCATGCCTTGTTTTGGGGATTTAGAACGCTTTATTAACGTTGCGTTTCAGGGTTTGGCTGGACGGATCTGTCGATATTCGCGCATAATACGAGGCTTAAAAAGAATTCTTGAACTTTTAGGGAGCAACAACAGCAATGAACAAATCTGCATCGATTTTTCTGGCCGGCATAACGACCGGACTATTGGTCGCCTGCGTACTGGGCGCATTCATCATCCGCCCGAAGAAGACGGACGAGAGCAATACAGGTTCGGGAGGACGTGCGATCGTTTTGAAACTCGCACACGGACTCGACGAAGCTCACCCGGTGCACAAGGGCATGGAGTTCATGAAGAAGCGTCTTGAGGAACTCACCGGCGGCAAGGCCTCGCTTGACATCTACTCTGGCGGCGTGCTGGGAAGTGAGGTCGACTGTCTCGAGCAGGTGCAGAAAGGCGAATTGGCGATGACGAAGGTCTCCACAGCCGCGCTCGAGGCATTCATCCCCGAAATGAAAGTGTTTAGCGTACCGTTTGCGTTCCGTGACGACACCCATTTTTGGAACACACTGCACAGTCCGATAGGCAAGCGCATGTTGGGATTAGGAGTCGAAAAACAGTTTCGAGGTCTCTGCTATTACGATTCGGGGGACCGAAACTTCTACACGACGAAAAAGCCGATTCGCACCGTGGCCGATGTGAACGGCATGAAAGTGCGCGTGATGAACAGCCGCACCGCCATGGACATGATCAAAGCCATGGGAGGTAGCGCCTGTCCCATCAGTTGGGGGGAACTCTATACCGCGTTGGCGCAGGGAACAGTGGACGCTGCCGAAAACAATCCGCCGTCGTTCATGACCAGCCGTCATTATGAAGTCTGCAAGTATTTCATTCTTTCAGGGCACCAGCGTATTCCGGACATGGTTATCATCAGCACCAAGATATGGGATTCAATTCCGCTCGAAATCAGGAAAGCGCTTCAGCAGGCTGCTGATGAGTCTGAGGTCTTTCAGCGCAAACTGTGGAAAGAGACAACAGACGCCTGCATGGTTGACATGAAAGCGAAAGGCGTCGAAGTCATCACACCCGATCTGGACAGTTTCCGTAAAGCATGCGCACCCATCACTGAAGATAAGGAATACCTCGTGGTCAAAAAGGTGCTCTCCGAAATCCGGGAGGTAAAGTGATGTTTGCTCTGTTGCTGAAAATAAAGAAAGGGTTCATCCGATCTCTCGAAGTGCTCGTGATGGTCATGGTGGCCATGTTGACCCTAACGGTGCTATGGGGTGTTTTCACCCGTTTTTGCTTGGGCAGCCAAGCCGAATATACCGACGAACTGGCGCGGGTGCTATTAGTCTGGGTCTCGATGGTCGGGGCCGCGCTGGCGTTCGGCGTCAAGGCGCATCTCGGCGTAGATTTTTTCGTGAACCTGCTTCATCCTGAAGCGCGCAAAACACTCGGTATACTGGTACAAGTGGTGATCGTGGCCCTGTCGATCATCGTGTTCATAATCGGAGGTTGGGGATTAGCGATGGGGCAGATGGGGCAACAGTTGCCGACGTTGCCGATCACGCGCGGAATGGTCTACATCTCGATCCCTCTGGGGGGCGTTTTAATCTGTCTTTTTGCCCTTGAGAATTTAGTGGAAATCATCAAGACACCTGCCGAGTTGCTGCGCGCTCAAACAAAGTCGGAGGAATAAGGTCATGATCGGCATCATTCTCATTCTTGTTGTCACATTCTTTGCGCTGCTGCTTATCAACACCCCTGTCGCGGTGGCGATAGCGGTCGCCTCCATGTTGGCGATCTTCGCCAACGGCGGCGATGCGGCCTACACGGTGGCGCAGCGTATGGCGAACGGCGTCGACAGTTTCCCGTTGCTGGCGATCCCTTTTTTCGTGTTTTCCGGCTACCTCATGGGCCGCGGCGGTCTGGCACGGCGTCTGATCGATTTCGCGGCCATTGTCGTGGGCCGTCTGCCTGGCGGTCTGGGATACGTCAACACGCTGACCTGCATGCTCTTCGGCTCGATCTCCGGCTCAGCTGCGGCAGCGGTCTCATCGATCGGCGGTTTCATGATCCCGGAGATGAACCGCAAAGGTTATAACCGCGAATTCAACGTGGCGGTCACCGCCACGGCAGCGACGACCGGCTTGCTGATTCCGCCATCGAACGCCATGATCGTCTATTCTGTGGCCGCCGGTTCGGTTTCGATCGCGGCGATGTTCATGGCCGGGATACTGCCAGGCATCCTGATCGGTCTCTGCATCATGGTCACGTCGGGCATCATCTCGATCCGTAACGGCTACGGTAAAGCGGTTCCGGGCGCGCCGGTTGAAAAACGTGTTCACCCGCTGGTGGTGTGCTGGCGTGCGCTACCCAGCCTGCTGATGATGATCATCATCATCGGAGGCATTCTGCTGGGGGTCTTCACGGCAACAGAGGCCGCGGCCATCGCCGTCGCTTATTCTTTTCTGCTATGCGTGGTGATCTACCGTGAGATCCCGTGGAAAGCGTTGCCAGACATCTGTCTTCAGACCGGCATAACCACAGCTGTGGTTATGCTTCTGATCGGTGCATCCAGCGCCATGTCCTGGATCATGACGGTCACCAACATCCCGCAAACCGTATCAGCGACGCTCATGGGACTTTCGAAGAACCCCGTCATTATTCTGCTGACGATCAACGCCATGCTGCTCGTGGTGGGCATGTTCATGGACATGACGCCCGCGCTGCTGATCTTTACACCGATCCTGCTTCCTGTTGTTCGGCAATTGGGGCTGTCGGACATACACTTCGGCATCATCATCATCGCGAATCTCTGCCTCGGTCTCTGTACCCCACCTGTCGGAACATGCCTTTTCATCGGTTGCGGAGTCGGCAAAACGACCATCGCTAAAGTAACCGTCAAAGCCCTGCCCTTCTTCTTAGCGATGATCATCGCTCTAATGTTGATCACCTTTGTTCCATGGTTCTCACTCGCAATTCCCAAGATGTGTAACCTGCTGAAATAGCACACGCCCTACATGTTGATGCAGAAAACACCGTTTTCCGACAGAACTTGAGAAACGGTGTTCTTTGACGCGAACGGGAGATGAATCGTGTCGGACAGTATTATTTGATCGCCAGAGGTAAAGGCGGCATATGAAAGAATGCGAGATACAAGCCGCGAAAAGCGCCTTTGAAATATGCCCAAGCGATATCGCTTCGCTTGTTTCGAAAAGCGATCCAGCAATAATAAATGGTGAAAACATGAATGAAAACAAGGAAAAAGCTCAACTGTCCATACCATGGAGCAAACCGTCGCATAAAAACAGAACGGTTCCGTGCGAAACAATATGTCCGTTCCGGTGTTTCGATACCGAGACGTCGAAGCGCTAAAGCTTGCTCGTTTCCAATTGCCCCCATATGTAACGTTTTGGCCCGTGGACAAATCAATCCCGGAACCATGGGCGACGTAATTCTGAAACCGAAATCCGCCTCTTCATACATTACCCCGTAAAACGGATCAAAGGCTTGCCCCCGATCCACCGCCGCACGAGTAACCATAACCGCGTTGGGCGAATAGCGGGTCGGATATGCTTCAAGCATGTGAACCGTTTCAGGACGCTCATTTTCGTGAAGATTTATCGGGCGTGACGTCCAAAAATCATAATCCGCCCCCAGCGTCCAAATCACACCACTTCGGGCCTGAATGGAAAGTGGAGCAACCAATCCAACCGCCGGATGGACATCCAAGGCTCGCACGAGAATTCCCACCATCGCAGGGTCAACGACATTATCGCTATCCAAGAAAAGCAGATAGCGTCCTTTTGCGTACGTAAGGCCCGCATTACGCCCACCGGCCGCATTACGATTCTCCGATAACCGAACATAATGGACACGTCCCCTCTTCATCTCCGTCCCGTAACATCGCATGCACACGGTTTCGGTGTCATCGGTAGAGGCGTTGTCGACTACAATCACTTCAAGCGGGTTAAAATCACTTTTTAAAACAGAAGCAACGCAGTCTCTCAAGACGGCGCTTCGGTTATACGTCGGAATGATAACGGACACCTCGACAGGGCTGACTGGATGATCCTCCATTGCATCCATCCGAACACCTCCTCTCTTTAGTTTCAACAAGTGTACGTTTCTTTACTTACCCGTGCAAATCAAACTTGTTTTCCATGCCGCGTATGCCACAATAGCGATCATGTCTTCTTTATTATTGAGTGTCGTTATCCCGACCCGCAACGAGGAACATAATCTTGCGGCTTGTATAAGTGCGTTTCGATCAGCCATTTCAGAAGGCTGGTGCGAAGTACTGATAGTGGACAATTATTCCGAAGATGCGACCCAAAGTATCGCTACGACGTACCCAGTCCGTTTTTTTCAACAGGGACCGGAACGCAGCACACAGCGTAACCGGGGCTGGAAGGAGGCCAACGGACTTTATGTTTTTTTTGTTGATGCCGATATGACGATACCAGCTGAAACCTTGCATGAGTTGCAGAGTCGGCTTTCATCCCCCACATCGCCCGATGCCCTTTATATCCAGGAGATGCGTACGGGATCTGGTTGGTGGACGCGTGTGCGAAATTTCGAGCGAAGTTTCTACAACGCGACCTGTATCGACGGATTGCGAGTCATTCGACGCACCTTACTTGAGAAGGTCGGAGGCTACGACGAAACCCTTGTTTCCTGTGAGGATTGGGATTTGGACCGTCGCATCTTAGCACTCCGTCCTCAGCTAGCCCTAACCAACGGGCATCTTCTCCATAATGAACAGAATCTGACTTTCAGCCGCCACATAAAAAAGAAACAGTATTATTCAGGTTCTTTTTCGGTTTACCTCGATAAATGGAATCATGATGCCGTAACGAAACACCAATTCGGGTTCTTTTATCGTTTCTTTATCGTTTTTTTTGAAGAGGGCAAATGGAAACAGTCGCTACGCCATCCGATCTTTCTTTTGACAATCTGGGCAGAACGTTTTGTCATCGGCCTCATTTTTCTGTTCTCGCGAATGCAGACTTGCCGAACCATCTCACGTTTCGCAAAAAATGTCTGACTATTTATGCCCCAACTTAAGAAAATTTTGAATTCTTAGCACTAGAGTCGGGTTAATTTTTAGTATGGCACCTTTCAGATATTCTTTGGCCATCATTAAATCTGTCATCTGTTTGCGCCGAGAGTAATCAATATCAATGTCGTTGCGATCACACAACCGAACACCATGAACCTCCCATCTACCTTTGTGGACAACGTCTTCAAACGGGAACACCATTTTTAAAGTCCCAAGAATAGGCTGATCCCATCCGACACATTTGAATGACCCCAACCGTTCGAACTCCCATATGCTGTTACAGCCGAAAGCCAAATACTCCAAAAAGCGAACATCCCACACGCCTGCCTGGGTACCCACACAATAACCACGCCCCTTTTTCAACTCAAAGAGCCCTTCTGTCTCCGAAAAAGCAGGCCGCGTCTCGGCCGTTCGGACCATAAGAAAATAACCGGAATGATACTTTTCAGCCCATCCCACTATTTTTTCTATCTTGGACGTATCCACCTGATCACATAAAAAATAATCGTCGCACAGCAGAATGACGTACGGAGTCTGCAACTGTTGCAGAGCCATCACTAACCGGTCACCCCATCCGACGCCTTTTCCGCAAGAGACGATCCGATCAAACACATAACGCTCCGGCTCACTAACCGAACTCTCCGTAACAAGAACAACATCGTAAGGGCAATTCGGCCAATACCGTTTAAACAAACGAGAAAACGGTTCCCATAAATCCGAATAAGCATCACATGATGCAACAATAACCGTCACTTTTGCATTCTTCGAATTCATGCCACCCTTCTTTTTGTCAATTTATATCACGTCCATCAGAAGCGAGCAACCCAGCTCTCGTCAAATATTGAAAAGCACCATTTCCGTGAAACCCGAAAGGTAAACTCTGAACATCCTCATTATACAAGCAATCATATGAAAACCGCTTAGCCTCTTCGCAAGGAGCAAAACGAACTGCAGCTCTGTAATTTGGCTCTAGAAAGGGAAGAAGCACGCAGAAAAAAACGTCCTCACGTACAAATCGCCAGTCGTGAGGCATCCACTTGTACCGTTTTATCCAATAATACGACGCCAGTTCACAGATTTTCCGTGAACGCAGAGAAAAACCTCCGTTACCGACTGCAAAACGTGGCCAGAGACCGACTAATCTATTTATTTTTGTTTTTCTAACAAAAGGCGCCCCAACATAATCATAACGTCCGACAAATTCTTCTAAACCCGTACGCAGGGGAAAGCCGTCATTCTGAATAACCAATACGTAGTCCGTATCAAAATACCGAAACAAATTCGCGTTGCAATCGACGCTCATGGAGGGAACACTACCTGGAATCAGAAAAGGATTCACACAAATATCAAACCAACCGCCGAATTTTGAAGCAAAGGCCTCGATACGGTTTGAACTTCGATTAGTAACAAGCCGTGTTTTCAAAAGCCCGCAATGCTGCCATGCCGTATAAATCGCGCACTCCACCGCATCGAATTGCCTGTCAAAAAGCACATCGTCCCAAAAATGATAGATGACCACCGTTACCCCAAGCATTCCACGTGGTCGAAACGTCATATTCCGAAGGCGTTCGAGGCGCGAACATTGCCATTCAAACAAAGATGCATTCGTTATCTGTTCCGCCATAGCATTCCTTCGGATTTGACCAATATGGGATAATATATATCACATTCGAAATACCGTGTCACGCCCACTACAAATCTGTTATATTTCTAAAAAATATGCCAAATGTTGTTTCCATGATTATCACCTATCATCCTGACGTGTCTGTCATCAGCCACATCCGCGACCTAGCTGAGCAGACTGACCATGTGATAGTAATCGACAACACCGCAAATGCTGCGGCCAGAGATTTTCTTGAACACGCCCTTGCAAAAACGCATCCGGAAACCTATTCACTTGTGTTCAATCCGACCAACGCCGGTGTTGCGGCAGCCCTGAACCGTGGCATGAAAGAGGCAATGGCACACCAAGCGGACTGGGTACTGACTATGGACCAAGACAGTCATATAACCAGTGGCACGGTCCAAACCATGCTAACGACATTCGAATTGCTCGCGCCTGAGATCAAGCTGCAAACCGCCCTACTCGCACCCGATATCATTTCATCCGAAACCATTCCTGCCACAACTCGCTCACATGGGCCCAAAAGGCCATTGCCCGTCCTTGAGCTCCAAACAGCGATCACTTCCGGCACAATGATAAAACCTTCAGCATGGGAAAACGTAGGCGGATTTGAAGAACAACTGTTCATCGACTACGTTGACCACGATTTCTGCTTCCGTCTGAGAAAGGCGGGATGGAAGATTCTGGGGTGTTCAGATGCTCACCTCGTACACATGATTGGACACGCGACCACCCTACGCCGATGGGGACGAGACATAATCATCGATCAGCATCCTCCCTTTCGTTCGTACTACATCATCAGGAACGGGTTATATTTCTGGAAGAAAAATAATGAACCCAGCGACTTTATCCGAGCGGACAAAAAAAACACGCTTAAGTTGATCATAAAAGCGTTTCTATTTGACACCCACAAGGTCGCACGGATATATATGTTTTGGCAAGGTTATAAAGATTTTGTCTGCGGGCGTTTCGGTCCTTATTCAGAAACCCATCCGGCCGCGAAAAGCGATTCGAACGCTTTAACACCATGAAAGCCAAACGGCGAAACGGTTCCTTGATAAGGGAATGCCGCATCGTAGGAGAAGCTAAGGGCATGGGAATAATCCGCAATCCGAACGGCTTTCCGATATTCACGTTCACGTAAGGGTAGCGTTTCCGTATAGAACACATCTTCTGAAACTTGGCGGCTATCAGGAAGTTGGGCATACTTTTTCCGCCAATAATAAGCAGCCATTTCGCAAATTTTTTTCGAGCGTAAGGAAAATCCGCCGTTGCTGACCCAACACCCCATCAAATTGCATACAAGCCGATTCCGCCACGTATTCCGCACGTAAGGCGCACCGATAAAATCCCACTTCCCCAAAAAGCACTCAAGTCCCGAACGAATGGGAAAACCATCGTTCTGCACAATTAACGCATACTCCGTGTCAAAGCGCTTGTGAAGAGCCTCGTTACAGTCCACACTCATCAGATAGAGACTGCCGGGCTCCAATTGAGGGGCGACATCCAATTTCACCCATTCAGAAAAATCAGCAGCGAAAGCCTCAAGACGCGTCGTAACCTTGTTAACCACCACAACAGTTTCCATCATACCGCAATGCCGCCATGTCTCGCGAAGAGAACATTCCAAATAGTCAAACTGCTGATCAATTCGATACTCATCCCAGAAATGATAAGCGATGGTCGTAACATTTCGCGGTCCGACAAAAGAAGGCCGTAATTTTCGTAAGCGGGCAAGATGAGAGGTCTGCCATTGTTGCAGTATGTTCACTAACTTTTTCCTCTGAAATGAATAGATAATCACATTTTTCGACAATCTTGACAATATACTTGTCAAGGTGCAATCAAATCGGGCTGGCGGTGTGTTCTTATGTTAATTGATATGCCGAAAAGTGAAGGCGGAAAGTTTGAAAGGGCGATTTCGTGAAAATAACTCGTGTCCGCCCGAAGTTATTGGTCGTGCGACACGGCGACATCCAGACATGAAAAGATGGCAGGAACGTAATGATTCACGTCCTAATGTCCGCGGTTCTCTCCTTCCGCCGGATCGAGGAAGGAAACTCCACGTTCATCCCCTAACGAAACGGTATGCCGATCAGATTGCACGGGCAGGAAATGTGAAAAACAACTTCACAGCAAAAAATGAAACACTTAAACTCAAAAGAAAAGGTTCAAGGCACGTTTTCCCTGATCAGCGCGATGGACACCACAGTCTCTTTTCAATAAACTAGTATCCATGAAAAGGATTTGCATTATTGGAGGATGCGGTCATGTTGGCATTCCTCTCGGCCTTGCATTTGCATGCAGAGCCCTTATGGTCACGCTAATCGACCGCAATCAGACGGCTGTTAATCAGATTTCGAACGGATGTCTTCCATTCAAAGAAGAACATGCAGAAGAACTGTTACGGCAGCATATCGGCAAGAATCTGTTTGCGACAACCGATGCGTCACAGGCAGAGAATCAGGATGTGGTCGTATTTGTAACAGGAACGCCTGTCGATGAACATCTTAATCCACGCGTTAATGATGTGTTAAATGTCATCACCTCATATCTTCCTTACCTAAACAAAGAACATCTCATTATCCTTAGAAGCACCCTTTTTCCCGGGGTATCCAAAATCGTGAGCGACCTGCTGGCACGGTCACTTGGCATCTGTAAACTTGCGTTTTGTCCAGAGCGTATCGTGCAAGGCAAAGGGATTGAAGAGATTTTCAACCTGCCGCAGATTGTTTCCGCGACCTCACCTCAGGCAGAACGTGAAGCCGCCGAGCTGTTTGCCCTAATCGCAAAGAAAATCATTTTTCTCTCAACCACGGAGGCCGAACTCGCCAAGCTCATGACCAATGCGTGGCGTTATCTGGAATTCGCGATTGCGAACCAGTTTTATATGATTGTGGAGAAGCAGGGATTTGACTTCTATAAAATCTTAGATGCCATGAAGGATGAGTACCCGCGTGCCAAACACTTCGCGCGAGCGGGACTGGCCGCAGGCCCCTGTCTTTTCAAAGACACCATGCAACTTTCCGCTTTTCACAGTAATGAGTTTTTCCTTGGCCATTCAGCCATGTTGATAAATGAGGGTTTACCCAATTTCTTGATCCAGCAACTGGAAGATAAGCTAGGTTCTCTTAAGAACCGTCAAATTGGCATTCTCGGCTTGGCCTTCAAAGCCGACAACGACGATCTCCGCGATAGCCTCTCTTTCAAAATCAAGAAACTCTTGGAGCTGAAAATGGCGAACGTTCTTGTATCGGACATCTACGTTTCAGGAACCCTGTCCCTTGAAGAATTTTTGCATCAGGCTGAAGGCGTTATTCTGGGGGTTCCCCACACCGAATACATAACGCGTGTTCCCTCTTGCCCGTATGTCGACTGTTGGGGTGTGTGGCCAAGATTGAACGGTTAATTATTATTCACATTCAAAACGGAAATATCCGATGAAAATTCTGGTCACGGGTTCAGCTGGTTTCATTTGCGGTTATTTGGTCGAAGAGTTACTCAATCATGGCCACGAAGTGGTCGGCATTGACAACTACTCGAAATATGGCAAGGTTGAAAAATCTTACGACCGACACCCTTGCTATCACTTTACTGAAGGTGACGTCAAGAATCTGCCCCTAATGAAAAAGCTGATATCGGGATGCGATCAGATCTTGGGGGCCGCCGCAATGATCGGAGGAATCTCCTATTTCCACGAATTCGCATACGATCTTCTTGCCGAAAACGAACGGATTGCAGCCGCCACCTTTGATGCCGCGATATGGGGTCTTAAGCACAGCACGCTAAAGAAAATCAATATTCTCAGTTCAAGCATGGTGTTCGAGTCGTCTACCACTTTTCCCAGCCGTGAAGAGGACGCGCGAAAATGTCCGCCCCCTCTCAGCACCTATGGATTTCAAAAACTCGCCTGTGAATATTTTGCCCAAGGTGCGTTTGAACAATATGGCCTTCCCTATACCGTTATCCGTCCCTTTAATTGTGTAGGTATCGGAGAAAAACGCGCCCTGTGCGACAGTGAGATCAAGTCGGGAAATGTTAAACTGGCCATGAGTCACGTTGTCCCCGATCTCGTCCAAAAGGCCGTGAAGGGACAAAACCCCTTGCACATTCTCGGTTCCGGAGAGCAGATCCGCCATTACACTTATGGAGGCGACCTTGCACGTGGCATCCGTCTTTGCATTGAAAAACGAGAAGCCATCAATGAGGACTTTAACCTTTCTACGCCGATCTCCACATCGGTAATCGAATTGGCGGAACTGATCTGGAACAAAACTCACCAGGGAAGAAAGCCGTTCCGTTTCACCTCTGACACGCCGTTCAAATATGATGTGAAAAAACGCATCCCGTCGGTGGAAAAAGCCAAACGATTGCTAGATTTTTCCGCAGACACTTCCCTCGCAACGATCCTCGATGAAGTGATTCCATGGATCACCGAACAGGTGCGGATCGGCGGCATCTAGACTCAAAAAGAGCGTTATGGACAATGCCCTTGAACTTACCATTGTGATCCCCGTTTTCAACGAGGGAAACAACATCTTGGCAACGCTGAAAGAGATTCAGCGTCTCGTTAGAGTGCCGGCTAAGATCAACCTCATTTATGACTTCGAGGAGGATTCAACCCTCCCTGCTTTAAATCAGCTGGAAACTGATTTTAAGCCGACAGTCTGCACTGTCCGAAACGCATATGGACGCGGCGCGCTCAATGCCATCAAAACAGGACTCGAGACTGCTGAAACGGAACTGATTATCGTCACCATGGCCGATCTTTCCGATCCGCCTGATGTGATGAACGACATGGTCAAGGTTGCAAAAGAACAGCAGGCCGCCATCGTTTGCGCGTCACGCTACATGAAAGGCGGACGTCAGCTCGGTGGCCCCAGACTTAAAGGTTTTCTTTCGCACACTGCAGGATTGTTCCTCTATTGGGCTGCACGGTTACCTACACATGACCCGACCAACAGCTTCAAGCTTTATCGGAAATCATTTCTAGCAGCCACAACCATCGAGAGCACAGGAGGGTTCGAAATCGGTATCGAGCTTGTCGTCAAAGCGCACAAAGCCGGTTTCAAGATCGCAGAGGTTCCGACCGTCTGGCGCGATCGAGTGACAGGAAAAACCAACTTCAAGCTCTGTCGCTGGATTCCTCACTATTTGAAATGGTTCTTTTATGCCTTTGTACAGGGGAGGATCAAGTGATTAGGAACATTCGCGCAAAACTCGAATCAGATGGAGTGTTTGGCGTTCTCAAAGCCATTTATCATTATGTTTTTCCTTATCGTCTTAAATATTACCCGTTTTGCAAAGCTGTATTTGAAACCGGCAGAGGTTTGGAGATTGGAGGTCCCAGTCCAATGTTCCGGCGAAGAGGCTGTATCCCCGTTTATTCTGTTACAAACAGCATAGATAATTGCAACTTTGAGCGCCATACGACGTGGGAAGGAACCATTAGCGAAGGTTATACATTCGCCTTCGCCAAGGGGAAAAAACCTGGGTATCAGCACATTGCAGAGGCGACAAATTTAGAATTCATCGAAAATTCATCATATGATTTCGTGCTGTCTTCTCATTGTATCGAACATCTGGCCAATCCGTTACAAGCCCTTTCAGAATGGATTCGCGTTCTTAAGGACAATGGGCTGCTTGTACTTGTCGTGCCCCATAAAGACGGCACCTTCGATCATCGCAGGCCCACAACTTCATTGGCGCATTTGATCCAGGATTTTAATGCACGCACAGGCGAGGGAGATTTGGCGCACTTGGAGGAAATTTTGCGATTACACGATCTGGCGAAAGACCCGGGAGCCGGCGATTTCAAGTCCTTCAAAGCACGCTCAGAACGGAACATTGAGAACAGATGCCTTCATCAGCATGCCTTTGACACGCGATTGGCTGTCGAGATGATTAATCAAGCGGGACTTCAAATACTCGCTGTTGAGCTTTTTTTACCGTATCACATCCTTGTCATAGCTCAAAAAATGAGTGGCGAAAACAAGTCCGTAAACAATGCATGTTTTCGAGGAATCGATTCAGCACCGTGCTGGATAAGCCCTTTCCCCTCTGATGAACCAGGTCGCGTGTACGCCCCCAATCCAGCCGACGCGTGAACCTCAGCTACGCCGCACTCCAGATGTCGATCAAGGGGAAAACCGATCCCTCGTCTTTTAACACTTTGCCCCCTTAAACTCAACTTCATCGACCGGCAAGCCAAGCCAATCCCAGCGGAATGGGGAAAGGTTGGCAAGCCACCCCAAAAACCGCCCAAAAACAGGTCTTATCCACACGTAATTAATTCTTAATGATATTTTCCGGAATAATCTTTTTCCGCCCCATTGATAAGGACGGCTTTCGCATAATAATTCAGGAGAGAAGGTACTAAACTGGTAATGGTGCAGATGCCACGCAACCATCGGACTTCTGAAATGCGGAACCTTAAACCAAATCGTGCCGCCCGGTTTCAGGATACGATGGATTTCAAGCATGGTTTTCGCGTAATCTTCAACATGCTCAAGAAAACGCTCAGAAAAGACTTCATCCGCAGAGTTATCCGCCCACGGCCAAG
>CAZTDL010000018.1:0-3866 GCA_964612775.1 uncultured Lentisphaeraceae bacterium | reverse complement strand
ACAGATCACAAAGAAGATCAGGAGTCCCGCAAATGTCGACATTCAAATAGCCATCCTTTTTCTTGTCGCCGCATCCTAAATTGAGCTTCATTTCGCTGGGCATACTTTTCCGCCTTTTTAATTGATAATCCAATACTCTTTTTCATAAAGTTTGATATTATTCGTTTAAATTGTCGAGTATAAGTTTCAACCGTTTTTCTGACTCTCTGACGAGGCGTCTATGCTTATCACACTTATTATTCTGACATGGAATCGATATCAATTCCTTGACCGATGTCTTTCTTCTCTATTTGCGAACCTATCAGGGTCATGCGAATATGAGATTCTGATCATGGATAACGGGTCCACGGACAAGACCGGCGAGACACTGAACGGACTGGAGAACCGAGGCATGTCCTGCGTGAGGGTCATTCGGAATCTCTCCAACAAGGGCTTAAACGCTTATAAGCGGTTATTCGGAATGGCCCACGGCGACTATATCATTGAAATCGATGACGACATCTTGTCGTTTCCAAAGGATTTCGATCAAACGATGATCGACTACATGAACGTATACTCTGACTATGGATTTCTTGCGTTGAACGTCATTCAGGATGAACACACCAATGGAGCAAAGCCCGATTCGTCTTTTTATACCGAGGACATACGGGGCGATATGGTTGTTGAAAAGGGGCCGACGGGCGGTTGGTGCAGCTGCTTCAGAAAGCGTGATTACCGCAAGATACGCTTCTTTTTCAACCTGATTCCTTTAAACATGAAACGATGCGAAGACGGCACATTGGCAGCTCTCTTCCGCTTCATCTTACGACTACATGCCGGCCTAATTAAAAATGCCGTCTGCCTGCATGCCTGCGGCCCTTATTATGCAAAACTTTATGGCCAAACAGATCGAGAGATCGAGAAATACATGACCGCAGGCTTAACGGAAATCGCTAAAAACTACCGGCCAGCCGATAACAAACCCAGCCCAAGCAGCGCCACCTGCCCGAGAGAAACACATTAAACAGGCATTGCCATTCATGTCAACGTTACACCCTCCTTCCCGCACTCGCATTTTATCGATACTCGGTCTAGGTGCCCTTTTGTCCTTTGGGTCCGGATGGTATATCCGGCACGCCACAGATTCGCTTGTCGTAGGATTCCATACCGTCCCCCATCCGACAGGTGCGATCGCATGTGCCTGGACCGATGGTTCAGGCATCACACACACTCTCCCCCTCCAAGTAACGGCCAGCGGGCGCGTCTCTTTTCATATTCCTTCTCATGCATCCCTCTTTCGCTTCACATTCTCTCCCACAGATACGCCTTATCAAATACAGGCTCTCACGTTTTGGCATCTGCCGCTCTTCAGTGCCCAATGGCTCAACAATATGGTTAATCCTGAGCACTCCGTCTACACGCAGCAATACATGGGGTCCCGAGATACACTTGCCATCGCCGCTCAACATGGATGCGACCTTTTATATTCTCGCTTTTTCCGCCTACTTCTGCGAATCACAACCCATGTTCATTCACTCGCACCACCAGCATGCGCTTTACTCGGTCTCCTTTTTGGGGGCCTTATTGTTGTACACTCTTTGCGAAAACACGAAGAAACGTCGCGTTTTTTATTTTTTCTATCCCATCTGGAACGTTACACACATACCGCGCCCATCCCCATCCTTTTGGCGGCAACGCTTGCGGCCGTCTGCCTGACGCTTCCGCCTCCCGTTTTCACCACACATCCGGGATGCGATCCGTCTTGGAGTTGGCTGCTGAATTACTACGCGTTGAATCCGCTTGCCGTCGGGAGCTCCATTTTTTTCACCTATGGCCCGCTTGGCTTTACGCTTATGCCGCAGGCCATCGGAAACAATGTCGCTATCGGACTAATCTGCACTGCGGGTTATGCCTTTTGCTATATGTTCACGTTCTTCGCTTTTGTCCGATACTGTCCTTGTTCCAAGCAGGGACTTTGGTGCCTTTTGTTATGCATGGTTTTCCTGCCTGCCAACGAATGGCGCTGGTCCGTTCTCATCCTGTTCATCCTGCTCCTTTGCGCGCACATCCCTTGTAACACCCGATATCTCCTTGTATGTCTCTCGTTCCTTCTCGGTGTGATCATCGTTTATTCCTCATTGCTAAAATTCACCCTCGCGATCACATCCGTCCTTTGTGTTACCATTACAGTTCTTCATATCGCGGTTTTTAGCAAAAAGAAACTTCTTATCTTCCTCCCAGTCCTTGTCGTAACACTCGCGTTAGGCTTCCTTTTTGCAAGCCTAACGCTTTTTTCCACGCCTAGCGACCTTTTGAAATGGATGAACGTCTCTTGGGAAATCGCATCCGGATACAACACCGCGATGGTGACACAGGTTTCAATGATCGAAATCCAACTGCCTTTGTTTCTGATGGCCAGTTATTTGTTTGCTGTCGTTCCTGCCCGCAAAACAAACCGAGAACGAATCGCCCTCATTGCTCTTGTTTCTCCACTGGTCTTTTTCTCGCTTAAATACAGCATTACGCGTGCAGGCATTGGCAACTGTCGCGCCATCGCCTATGTGTTCCCTTTCGTGACTGCGATGCTAATCACATGTGCAGACTTACAATGGCGTCCCCGATTAATCCGTCTTTTTGCCTTTCAGTTCGTCGTAAGCGTAGCCCTTTTCGTTATATCCGGCATCGCCTATCAAACGCCCGTATGCGGGTTCAGTTTCAAGAACTTCTTTTCCACTTTAAATATAAGGAAAAGTTATCAGACCGCAAAAGCGGAATCGGAGCAAGCCCTGCTTCCACTGCGATTGCCCCATGACTGGCGAATCGCCATAGGAACAAATACATTCTCATCATTTCCAACGGAACTCACTTATGTCCCCGCAAACGGACTGAATTTCGTCTCCTTCCCCATTATCCAAGGGTACTCGGCATATACGCGGAAACTGGACCGGTTAGGTGCCCGTCTTTATGAGTCGGAAAACGCGCCAACATGGGTACTCTGCGAATTCGCGAAAACGGACCAACGCAATGGCATGATCGACACACCCGCTGTTTGGAACGCGATCATGACCCGTTATCAATTCGCCGATTCGATGAATAACCTGTGCCTGATGGAAAAGAAAAAAACGTCTATTCCGTCCAAAATCAAGCCTGTTCAAACAATAGTAATCAAACAAGGAGCGAGGCTGAACATTTCGAAGGACAACGAACATACACTTTACATGTCCGTTCATTGGCCTCAATCACTCATCGGAAAAATCATTTCCTTGGTTTTCCGCAACACGTTCTGTTCTATCAATCTTGAACGTGAAAACGGGCAGTCTCAGCGCTGGCGATTAACACCTGACACTGCGCAGACTCCTTTCTCTCTCGACGATATTCCTTTCGATGATAATGACTTCCGCATGATCTTATCGGGCACCGCTCAAAGCATGCTCCGAATCAAGAGTGTCCTTTTTGCGTGCGATTGGCCCTCTTTCTATTCAGAAACAATCACCGTTACGATCTATCGCGCAGAACACCATTCCGCGAACTCGATCTGCTTGGGTTCAGAGTGTGTTGTTAAGAGCCATAAGACACATCCCTGTCTTGGTTCACCGTGAACTGGACAAACGCCCTGTGTTGTTAAGAGACCCGTGGCAAATCCTCAGCCTCAGATTACCTTGACTGCGCGTTGCCTCACAATTCATGACACTGAAAATGGGGCAATAGAGATGTCGAAGGCAGAGCGTACGGCGTATTGAGGGATCATGCGCAGACGTTATGTGCGACACGCAGAAAGAAGGTGCGAGGACTGGTTATCTGATTACTTTTGCCTCCGTACCTCGTCTGAAATTCGATATACTATTTTTATTATGAGTTAGGAACGAGCGCATCGCATGAGATTATGG
>CAZTDL010000017.1:0-18720 GCA_964612775.1 uncultured Lentisphaeraceae bacterium | reverse complement strand
ACCACTCCAGAAAACACGAGTACTATACCAGTTCCCGAGAGATAGGATGCGCCCTGATGAAATTGCTGTTGCAAAACCGAACATGATGCGGGATTATGAAAAGAATCATTGGGGGGGGTATAACGACATGCATTCACGCGTATTTCGCAAGACGGCCATGAGCGCGGCTTTAATACTTTTTGGGGCGTTCAGCGTATTCTCGGAAGCCGCTCCTTTCAAGGACGGGGACCGCGTCTGTTTCATCGGCGACAGCATCACCCATCAGGCCCACTATCACACTCAGATCACGCTGTTCTACGCGACACGCTTTCCAGGAATGCGTCTTGAGACGTGGAACTGCGGATTGGCCGGGGACACGGCGGCGGGCGGAGTCCGTCGTTATGCATGGGACATCGCGCCGCACAAACCCACCGTCGCCACGATCATGTTGGGCATGAACGACGTCGGCCGCCATCTCTATGCGTCCGACAAATCGGGCCCGCAGACTGCGGCGCAACGGCAGAAGGCCATCGACAGCAACACCGGCAACATGGACAAGCTCGCAGGCCTTCTTGCAAAGGACGGCACCCGGATCATTTTCATCACGCCTTCGCTTTTCGACCAAACCGGCAATCAAAAAACCGACAGGCAGACCGGCGTGAACGATGCCCTTAAAGCCTGCGGAGAAGCCGACCGCAAACTGGCCGCGGCCCATCATGCGGAGTTGGTCGATTTCAACGGCCCCATGGGAGTCATCAATGCTGCCGGGCAGGCGAAAGACCCGGACTTCACAATCGTCGGAGCCGACCGCGTCCACCCCGGCCCCGTGGGCCATCTTGTCATGGCCTACCTTTTTCTCAAAGAACAAGGACTCTCGCCAACCGTGGCCGACATGCAGCTCGACGCCGTTTCTTGCGCAGTCCTCAAGCAGGACAACTGCGCAATCTCCAAGCTCGCCATGGACGACGGCACGTTCTCCTTCACCTGTCTGGAAAACGCCCTGCCCTTCCCGGTCGATGCCGCCAACGAGAAGGCTCTGGAACTTGTTCCCTTCACAGACCGACTCAACCGCGAGACACTTAAAATCTCAGGCCTTCCCGAGGGCCGATACGAAGTCCTGATCGATGATCGGCCCGTGCTTAAAACCACGGCGACGGCCTTAAAGAGCGGCGTCAATCTCGCGACGATCAAGGAGACTCCCCAGTACAAACAGGCGCAAAATGTTCAACGGCTCATCACGGAGCGAGCCCTGATCGAGGGACGGAAACTGAGGACCTTCGCACAAATCGAGCACCTCTTTTTCTCCGAACTTAAAGAGCGGTCCACGGAGATCGAACAAAAAAAACTGGACGAACAACTTGCCGTGATGCGGAAAACCCGTAACGTCTGGAACAACTATCGCGTCGGCGTGATCGAAAACTACCTGAAACTCATCCCAGAGAAGGACGCTCTGGAACGCAAGTCCGCTGAACTGCTGAACGAGACCCGTTCCGGCAACAAACCGCAGCCTCATCGCTACGCGATCCGTCCGCTCCGATGAATTGCGCCGGAGGCTCGACACACGAGAAACGCGATAATATGCGAACAAATTTCCGGCTGACCGAACGAACCTGCGGAAACGCTTACTGACAGTCCCAAACGGTTTTGCTATGTTTTTCACCGGGATACGGATAGCGAAAACCGGTATTATAAAAATGAGGTCATCGTGGCGGAAGCGTTAAGCGACATTGCATACCGATATATCACCAAAAAACTGATGGCGTCCGAACTCGCCGCAGGACAAAAGATCTCGGAGCAGACGATTGCCTCGGAATGCGGCATTAGTCGCACTCCCGTGCGCGAAGCCGTCCGCCGTCTCACGGAAGAGGGCGTGCTCTATCAAGTCCCGTCCAGCGGCACCTATGTGACGCCCCTCGACCGACATCAGCTGATCGAGGCCTACGAGGTACGCATGGCCATCGAATGTTTCGCGCTCGACCGCGCCATCAAGAATCTCACCAAAGAGAACCGGCAAGCGTTGCGGCACGCCTGTGACGCCATGCATGAAATCGCGGTTAGCCTCCGTACCAAAAAGAATCCCATTCTCGACGGAACCCCGCTGGTGACCTTCCTGAAGGCCGACCTCTCCTTTCACCTTCTGCTGCTGAAAGCGGCCGGCAACAATCTCGCGATCAAGATTGTGACCAACGCCTATCAGCGCAACCATTTCTTCGGGCACTACAGCCACCGGCGCGATTTAAACCACCTGTCCTGGGCGTGGCACCATCACGCGAAGATCGAGCAAGCCGTTCGCCATGGCGACCCCGAGGGGGCCTGCCGCTGGCTGCGCGCTCACATCTCCCGCAGTATGGAGGACGCGTTAGCGGCTTTCGATCTTGCCTCGTCGGCCGTTACGGCTGATCGACAGCGCGATCCCGTAAACGACGCTCTTGCGCAGCTCACCGCTCGCCTCACCTGAGTGCGGCCGCCCTGCAAAACGCCTTTGCCTGAAACAAAAAGAACATGCATTTAACGCCCATTCTCGTTTTTGCGCTACTCGCAGGTTCTTTTGCCGTCGCAGAAGATCCCGTACTCCATTCCCCTGCCGGAACCGTCACCTTCAGCCCTTCGACCGGCGCGATCATCGCAATGACACCTCCGAACGCGACGGGGTCGGTCTGGCAGAGCGGCGAAAACGGTCTCTGGTCCGCCCGTTTCGCGAACCGAACCCAATTGAATGCAGCCCGCTTTCACGCGACCAACACGCTTTTTCGTTTCTCATGGCAAGCGGGCCCGGATAAAGACGCGTTGACTTTCGTGTACACCGCATCCAATCTCGCTGTAAACGTTGTGGCCCGCCCCTGTTCCGACGGCATCGAACTCTCGGCCGAGGTCGCGCCCGCCGTTCAGACCCTCCTTCGCTTCGACCTTCCCGGGCGTTTGCGTTTCAGCCCCGCATCCGTCAAGCGTTTCGTCTTTCCCCACGGCGTCAACACCGGTCCCGGCGCGGCCTTCACCCAAGCCTTTTTCGAGCGGTATCCCGACACTCGCCCCCCCGCCACCTGGAAAACCGTCCCCCGAGGACCCGAGGGCTATCGGATCCTTTGCGGCGCGCCGCTCATTCAGCGCGACGTCATCGACCCCGCCGTATCGCTCACCGTCACAGACGAGGGACGCCGCTGGCTGCCGCCTTCCGTCGCGGCCCGCATCGCCGCCGCCCAAGTCACCGTCAATCGTGCGTCGACCCGCACACAAGCCGATCTCGTGATCGCCGATTCCATCAACGGCCCCTACCTCTCCGCCAACCGACTCGGCGGCCGAAACGGAGGCCTTTGGCGCATCGGCGGCGGCGTGCGTGAGGAAGAGGCCGATATCGCACTTACCCTCGTCAGTGCCGTCATTGAGAAACTCGCGAACACGGCCCCCTCACCCACAGCCCGCATCGGCCTCGTCCGCCTCGCCAACGGCCCCCCGCGCGGCGCTTGGTGCGAAATCGCCGTCGACGACTGGCGAACCCGTCTGATCGTTCTCGCCGGCCGTTCAGGCGGCCGCGTGACCTTCGTCGAACTCGACTCGCCCCAAGCGATGCTCGACGCCGCCCGCCAACCCGACTTTCTCTGCATCCTCAACCCCTACGGCGAAGCCCTTCCCGTTCCCGATGCCGACGGGTTGCCGACCGTTCTCGAGGCGATCCGCAACTATGTCAAGGCCGGCGGCAACTGGTTCGAGGTCGGCGGCTACTCTTTCTTTCAGGCGTTACTCCCTTGCCGCTACCTCTCCTGCAGTCTCGCCTACCCTACGGCCTTTGCCGATTTCATGCATCTGGAATCGAGGGTCGGCACCGCCGCGCTCTACCGCGTCCAGCCCCGCACCGTGAAAGAACCGTGGGGCGCGGCCAAAGACACCGAGAAAATCTTCGTTCCCGGTCTGCTCGGTTGCGGAGGCGATGAGTTGGGCGGCTTCTGCGACCATGGCTTCAACACCTAGGTTCGTCCGGGAGAGTCCTGGCGCGCCCCGACCGTCCGCATGACGCTCGGCACGCCTGTCTACGAAGACTTGGCCCGCTACGGCAAAGCCAATCGTCTCACACGCCCGCTCGCCGATAAAATCAATCCCGACGTGCTCATCCGACTGAAACGGTCCGTCTTGCTCTATTTGGGAGGCACGTGCCGCGAAAAAGCCGCTGCCCTTGCGACGTTGCCGGTACCGACGCTGATCCACTTTGCCGATTACCTGAAAGGCGGGTTCGACAAACAGTACCCCGACCACATGCCCGTCCGTCCGGACTTCGGCACCCCCGAGGAATTCCGAGCTTTCTTTGCCCGCGCCCATGCCTGCGGACACCTCGTCAGCCCATACACCAACCCCACATGGTGGTGTGACCATCCGCGCGGGCCGACTTTCGAACGTGCGGGCGACGCGCCGTTGCTCAAAGGCCGCGACGGTAAACCGTCTCACGAAATCTACGGCAGCAACGACGGCTGGACCACAACCCTCTGGCACCCCGCCGTGCAAGCGGCCAATCGTCTCACGGTCCGCCGGTTCACTCAAGACTATCCCGTCGACATTCTCTTCCAAGACCAGTGCGGTTCCCGCGGCTGGCACTTCGACGCCAACCCCGCCTCGCCCACCCCATACGCCTACAGCGAAGGCATGATCGCCATGAGTGACGAGGACAGCCGCAGCGTGCCGCTTGCCACCGAATGCGGATGGGACCGCATCGCCGATTATCAAACCCTCCTCTGCGGTTTGAGCTGGGGAATCGTGCCGCCCGACAACAACCGATACAATCCCGCATGGCAACGCATCTTCGAAGACGCGCAAGCCAATCCGCCCGAAACGTGGGAAATCTTTCCGCTCGCCACCGCCGTCATGCACGACAAGGCGATCTTCCTGCATCACGATCTCGGCCAGTTCGTCAACACCGATCAGATGCTCGCATGGACGCTCGGACTCGGCTACAGTCTCAGTTACCGCGCCTCCGGCACCGAACTCACACACGACGCCCCGCACGAATGGCTCGCGTAGCTCGACCGTCTCCAAAAATCCGTTTGCGCCCGCTATCTCGGCACCCCGTTGCGCGATTTCAAGCATGACCGCACGCCGCTTTTCGCAGCAGGCGGCACACTCAGCCGCAACGCGGACGACGGCGTGCTGAAGGCCGTCTACGGCGACGTGCGGATTCTCGCCAATCTGGGCGCTGTGCCTCGCACGCTCGACGGTTTCAATCTTCCGCCCTACGGCTTCCGTACCGACGCGCCCGGCATGACCGCCGGTCGCACGCCCGGCGGTGTCGGTTACGTCACAGAAACCGCCAACGGCAAAACCGACCTCTGGATTTATGCCCAACCGGAGACCGCCGTCTCGGTCCCCGTGCCTCTTTCAGGACGCGTAACCCTGGCGTTTGACGGCGAAGAAACGTTCGGCGCGCAACGCGTAACGCTCGGCCTTTTACCCATGACGCTCCCGCAACGCGGAAGGATCAAACGCTTCACACCTCCCGCCGCGCTTGCGCCGCTCGCCCCACGCGACTGGCCAGAGGCGAAGCCCTCTATCGGCATCATTGATCTCGGCCCCGGGCTCTCGCCCTCGCCAACCTCGATCATGCCCGCCGCGTGGCGGGCCGCTTTTGAAACCTCTGCGCTCGCAAAACAATTCGCCATCCCCGTCAAAACGCTCTCAACCTATGCCGAGATTACAGCCGCCCTCGCGGCCGGGCCGCAAACCTGTTTCACGATCATCAATCCCTACGGCGAATTATTCCCCTCGGCCGGTTCTGGACGTTGGCGCGAGACGCTCGATGCGATACGCGCCTATGTTAACAACGGCGGATCCTGGTGGGAGACCGCCGCCTATTCCTTCTATCGGTCCGCCTTCCGAGAGGGTAACGCCTGGAAATGCGAGCGTTGCGGCCCCGCAGGCGCGGATTATCTGCGGTTTCCTGTCGGCGACGGCGCTGTCGATGCGCTTGCCGAACCGCTCCATGTCACCGCGATCGGCAAAACGTGGTTAGGCGACGCCGTCGCCGCGAAAGTCGCGCAAAACGTAAGCGTGGTCAACCGCGGCACGCCTTCGACCGATGCCATTCCCGCGACCCTCCTCGTCGCAGGGCAGGAAAACGGGTTTATCGGAGGTTATCGTCTTGACGGCTGGGGCTACATATGGCGCATCGGGGGATATAACCCCAATCCCGAAATCGCGATCTCCGTCGCCGTTGCGGCCACGCTCCACCAATACACGCATCCGCCGGAACCGCTTTCACCCTCGGGCGTCCGTTATCTCTATCACGCCACGCTCACTCCCGTTCCCTTCTGACTTCGGATACGATCAAAGTAACGGGATCACCATTTTTGTTGACCTTCTTTCCTCCGACTCTCTTGACAGCGTCCCCTCCGTTTTGATAAAACCAGTATACAGCTATTCAAAACCAGTGTTTTATCGGACCGGTGACGGCCTGTGAATCAAAGTCATGAAAAGGAACGTAATCATGAAAAATCAAAATATGAGGTTGGGTCTTATGGCCTTCTTGATCGGCTGCGGACTGGCAACAAGTCTGTTGCAGGCAAAGACCGTCGCGCTGTGGAAACTGGACTACGAACCTACCGACACCGTCCTGAACACGCGCTGTCTGATCGACCCGGCGAACGATCTGACCGGCTACGGAACGCTCTCGAAAAGCACCGCCGTCGACGCGTGAACAGCCCTTCCCCCCAATCCCGACACGACACCGGACCTATTGGCGAGTTCCACGAACCAGAACAGCGTCAGACTGTCGTCTTCCACAGCTTCATTGACGAACGGCACGTTCGCATCAAAGGTCAACATCACCAACAGCTTCACCGTCGAAGGCTGGGTCAACCGAACCGTCAACCCCTCCGGCACGGGCTGGTTCTACCTGTTCGGCGCCCACATCAGCGAGACTGGCCGGTGGATTCTATCCCTGCGCAACGGCGGCACAAATTGGATTTTGTATGTATCTTCGCAAATCGGCGACAAAGCCTTTCCCGTTAAGAACGACCCCGCCTCAACCAACGTCTGGCGGCATCTCGCGCTCACCTATGATCGTGACGCTGGATCGGCCCAACAGGGCGTGTGGGAATTTTTTGTCGACGGACAATCTTACGGCGCCCTCACCAATTTCACCCGCCCCGCGACGCTCGCCTCGTCCGACGCACTGTTCATGCTGGGTGGGCGTCCGACCGGAGCGAATACGGGAAATGAAGTCCTCGACTACTGGCGGGTTTCGGACACGGTCCTTTCGACCAATGAGTTTCTGAATGCGGGTGTCGTGCTCCCCGCAACGGAGGCTCTCCCCCGAACCCTCGCCTACTGGAGGCTGGACCGCAACGCCGACGGAACGATGGACACGGCCGATTATATCGGCGTTGCCCGTCTTTCGAGCAATCTCGATACCACAAATTATACGTCCGCCATTCAAGCGTCATTGCTTCAGGCCTTCGACACGCAACCGCCCAACAGCGCGGTCGCGCTGCCGGACGGGAACGGCGGGTCCGTTTACGCCCAAGCCGTCGGGGCCTGTCTGCAGACGGCCGATCTGGGCGCTCAATTGGAAGTCACCAACAGCTTCACGGTGGAAGGCTGGATCCGCCCGCATCGGCAGGACTACGACGCCGACATCCAGTTCATTGCCAACACGCGCATTTCCAACAAAGGCTGGGCGTTCGCGCTCAAGAAACAGACCGACAACACGCGAAAGTTTGTCATTTATGCGGAAGACGATGCGGGCACGCTGTGCGGCGACACGCCTTTGTCCGGCGACCTCTCCGACTGGGCGGACACCTGGAAACACGTGGCTCTCGTCTACGACGCTGCGGCGGGCGACCTCGGTCAAGGCACGTGGACCTGCTATTTGGACGGCGTGCAGCTGGGGTGCGCGACGAATGCGCATGAGGTGTCCGGAGACAGTGCCTCGTCATACTTCCATCTGGCGGGACGCGTATGGAACAGCAACACCTTTTCGGGATACCTAGACTGCTGGCGCGTTTCCAAAGCCGTGCTGACACCCGCCCAGTTTTTGAACGCGACAACCGACGCCTCGGCCGCCACCGGCGTGCTGGCGCTCTGGCCGCTCAATTCGTCCGACGGCGTCTATATCGACGCGACGGATCTCGTCGGCGCTTATGATTTCAACACGCCGCTGACCGCCATGCACAAAGTGACGGCCCATACAGACCGGGCCGTAACCGCTATCCCCAACCCGGACCCTTCCGGCGCATTTAAAGGTGATCCTGCGGTTAACACGGGAAGCATTCAATTCAGCACGCCATCGGGGACCGCTCCGCGCGCGTATCTCTCAACCGTGGACACCACGCTTCGCAGCGCCTTCTGCCTGACCAACAGCTTCACTTGGGAGGGTTGGTTTTACCGGACGCAGAATCCGGGTTCTTGGCAGCTGCTTTTCGGTACGGGTTCCTCACCCAGCCTGGCATCCGGCGGCATGCAGTTGAATTTCACCTACCGGTCGAACGGGTATGTTCTTCTCTTTAGCGCAGGAAGCACATTGGTCAACGACATCGCCTTCGCCGGGAACACGGACGACAAAACGCTGAACGTCTGGCGGCATGTGGCGCTTGTCTACGACGCCTCGGTCGGCAACGGGACCTGGTCGCTGTATGTGAACGGTATTTTACAGGGGACGATTGAAAACAGCGCGGCACCGACTTCAACGTATGTGCCCACCTGCCTTTACGTGGGGGGACGTCCGTGGTCGGCCAACTCGTTTTACGGCGCGATCGACTCGGTGCGTCTGACGAAAGGCGTCCTGACACCCGACCGGTTCCTGAACGCTTCCGGCGCTTCGCCGACATCGTCGGTTCCGCATACCGTCGCCTATTGGAAACTCGACAGCGACGGCATCACGCTCGACGCGTCGAGTCAGGTGGACCCGCGCTATTCGTTTATCACCGACGCCTACGCACCCACCGGCACGGTCGAACAAGCCAGGCGTTATGTTCCCTTCCCGGATACCAGCGCGAATTTCATCGGCGACGCGAAAGCCAATGCGGGTTCACTCGTTTTCGACACCCGCTATTTGCATGTCCAAAACCTCGGCAACCGCGTGGAATTGGACAGGGCCTTCACCGTCGAAGGCTGGATGAAATGGAACGGCGCCGCAAACGCCACACCGCAGACGCTGGTCGGCACACGGTTCGACACGGGATACGGCTGGCGACTGACGCTTGAAAAAAGCGGGGACACCGCAGCGTTTCGGATTTTTTGCGCGACGCCGACACAAACACCCCTTCTGGACGCCTGTTTCGCATACGACGCATCCGCGCTGGCCGGCGGTTGGCACCATGTGGCGCTGACCTTCACGCCACGCATCAACGACACCGGCACGTGGGAACTCTTTGTGGACGGCCAATCCCGGGCCGCTCTGGCCAACCTGTTTTATCCGTCCCTGTTGGCGCGGAGCCACTGGTTCCTGCTGGGCGGCTACTCCGGCGGTGCAGACGCGTTCAGCGGCCTGCTCGACTGCTGGCGCGTGTCGGACGGAACGCTGACGCCCGAAGAGATGATGTACCGCATTCGCGGCGGCACGATGTTTTCTGTACGTTAACGAAAAAAAACCACAAATAACAAGGGGATCAGACAATGCCACAGGCATCAGGACGAGGACGGCTGACAGCCATCGCGGGGTTAACGGCGTGTATCGGATGGGGAGGAACGCCCTTGACGTCGGACGTTTTCATGCAGGGAGACGGCGCGGTGCTTGCGACGACACCGTGCATAGTGGGGACAATGGAAAAAGACACGTCCGTTTTTATCGATCGGACGTTCCTTTTCCACGAACCCCCAGCCGGACTGAAAGGCCTGACGTTCCTCAAGGCATCTATCGACGGCGGCTTAACCGTTACGGTGGAAAAAGACGGACTGCTCGATATCATCACGCCTGCGCCGGATATTCCGGGCGCGGCCTGTTCGCAGGCCGCCGA
The DNA here is from genome assembly GCA_964612775.1 of uncultured Lentisphaeraceae bacterium. Taxonomy (GTDB): domain Bacteria; phylum Verrucomicrobiota; class Kiritimatiellia; order RFP12; family UBA1067; genus DAOPZC01. The sequence goes on along the minus strand of CAZTDL010000017.1, from coordinate 8,806 downwards.
ACTGGAATCGCGAGGGTTCACATGGATCAAAGCCCCTGCCGCTTTCCAATGCTTCGGCGAAAACGCCATTGACCGCTGCCGCATCTATCAGAAACGCGTCAAGGCGGGCGATTCGTTCCAACTCAAAAAGTGGGCCGTTTACGCCGGCTTCAACCCCGCCGGCCAAAATTTCTTTCACCCGACAGACCGGATAAAACGCGTCATCGAAGCGCTGCAACACGATACGCAACGGCCCGACGCGCGGTATGACGCGCAGGACATACAGGTCAACCGGCCCGACTATGCGGTATTCATTCCCAAACAACCGCGCGACAAAACAAAACGCGACCCGGCAAAGCCCGGCGACACCTACAACGATCACTTTCAGGTGATCGAACGAGACGGCAAGCTCTTCGCCTTCTGGACGCAGGCGTCGCGCGAAAGCGATATCGACCAGCACATTGCCTTCTCAAAAAGTCTGGACAAAGGCGAAACATGGAGCGATCCGCTGATTCTGGCCGGATCTCCCAATAAAAAAATCCGGCCCTTCTGGCCAGTTGGCAGCAACCGATGTTCAGCAAATCGGGACGTATCTACGTGCTGTGGAACCAGCAAACCACCAGTCGCGGACCGCATTGCGGAATGATGTTCGGCATTTTTTCCGACAACGAAGGCGACACATGGTCCGCGCCGAAGATGGTGCCGCTCGGTCCGCGCATGGACTGGGATTCCGAAGACATCACCGTGCCGCCGTCGTGGTGCAACTGGCAACGACCGCTGCGCCTCGGTCCGAACGGCACCTATCTCGTCGGCTCGTCCCGCCACGGCAGAGCGCCGTACGATCCCCCCTCGAAGGCCACCACCAAAAGCATCTTCATGCGCTATGACAACATCGACGAGAATCCAAAAGTCGACGCCATCAAAATCCGCTGTTTCGCCATCAACAAGGACGCGCTCAAGATCGCGCATCCGGACGCCGCTAACATCTGCGAGGAGCCCAGCATCGTCAAGTTGCCCGACGGCCGCCTGTTCGCGCTGATGCGAACGAGCAGCGGGCACCCAGAATGGTCGCAGAGCCGCGATCAGGGTGAAACGTGGACACAGCCACAGCCGCTGTTGGATCACGACGGCGGAACGGCGTTCCTGCATCCCGTTTCGCCGTGCCCGATGTACGATTGGAAAGGGTGCGAGGCTGGCAGCGGCACCTATTTCGCGCTGATTCACAATGCCGTCTGCAAAGACCGGGGGCCGCTGTATCTCATCGCTGGAAAATTCAATCCGCAAGCGGAACAACCGATCGAATTCTCTAAACCCAAACTGTTCGCCCCCCGTGTCAAATGGAACTCGTTCTATACGAGCTATACCATTTTGGACGGAAAGGGTATTCTCTGGTTTCCCGATGTGAAATTCTATCTGCTTGGCCGCGTGATCGGTGATGAGTGGTTTCAATGAAAGGGAAAAACATGCGACTCTTTGCCCCCCTGATCCTAACCTTTGTCGGCGCGGTTCTCACGACACAAGCCGACCCCGTACCGCCTCAGTACGTCGGGCCGCCGCAACTCCCGCAGCATGCGGTCACAAACCGGGCGCATGTCGGCATTTCCAGTATCGCGGTCTCTCCCGGCGGACGGCTCTGGGCGACGTGGTACGCAGGCATTACACCGCACGAGGACGAAAACAATTACATTGTGCTTTCCACCAGTGCCGACAACGGCAAGACGTGGAAAGAGGTGCTGGTGGCGGATCCAGATGCAGGCGGTCCGCGCCGCACGTTCGACCCCGAGCTTTGGATGGCGCCGGATGGCACGTTGCGCTGGACATAGACCGACAGGGTGATGCCGTACAACAATGTGGAAACTGACGGGCTATGGATGTTAACGTTTTCCGATCCTGAATCCGAACCGCCTAAAAACCCGAAGCCCATATGGATCGCCAAAGGCGTCATGATGTGCAAACCGATCACGCTCTCGACCGGCGAATGGGCACTGCCGGTCTCGACGTGGTACGCGGATCCGAGCTCCAGAATAGTGATATCGGAGGACCGGGGAAGAACATGGCGGGTTCGAGGGGGCGCCAGTATGCCGAAGGAAGATCGCTTGTTTGACGAGCATATGTTTGTCGAGCGCAAAGACGGCTCCCTCTGGTGTCTTTCGCGCTGCAAATCAGGCCTTCGCGAAGCCGTGTCTTCCGACCGCGGCAAGACATGGTCGCCGCTGGTGCCTTCCGCGATCAAACACACGTCATCGCGTTTCTTCATCCGCCGTCTAACATCAGGCCATCTTCTGCTGGTGAAGCATGGCCCGATTGGAACGAGGACAGGGCGTTCACACCTCACCGCCTATCTCTCGAAAGACGATGGCGCAACGTGGCAAGGCGGCCTGCTGATCGATGAACGTAACGGCGTCTCCTACCCTGACGGGCAAGAGGCGAAAAACGGCGTGATCTATCTCACCTACGATTTTGATCGCATCCGTTCGCGGGAAATTCTTTTCGCGACCTTCCGCGAGGAGGACGTGCTCGCCGGGAACGCGGTTTCGCAGGACGTGCGGTTGCGGCAGATTATCAGCAAAAGCGGCGGGGACGCTTCCCAAGCTCTTTCAGCAGTCAAATCGAATTAGACCGCGTCATCCGCGTGATCATTCAACAACCACTCTTTCAAGGAGTAACCATGCAAACAAGAACCGTTTTTATCGCACACCTTCTCTCCCTTTGCGCGGCCACGGTGGCCTGCGCGCAATCTGAACACGCGAAAAAAATCGCAGCGTCCTTTATCGGCACGCCGTTCGAAGCCTATGCGAAGGACATTCTGGTCAACAAACCGGACTATGTCGTATTCGCTCCCAAGAAAAACAAAAGGGTTACCGGCGACACGTACAACGATCACTTTCAGGTGTTCAGCAAACCGGACGGAATGCTTTTCGCGGTTTGGACGCAAGCGACGAAGGAGGCCGACATTGACCAGCACATCGCCTTTTCGAAAAGCACCGACCAAGGCCTGACGTGGAGCGAACCTGTGGTACTCGCAGGATCGAAGAACTATACGAACCCGCAGCTGCTCGCCAGTTGGCAACAGCCCATGGTGAGCAAGTCTGGACGCATCTATGTGCTATGGAACCAGCAAGTCACCAGTCGCGGTCCACATTGCGGCAACATGTTCGGCATTTACTCCGACAACAACGGCGAAACATGGTCCGCGCCGAAAATGGTTCCCATGAAACGAATGGATCGCGATCCGCAAGATCCCGCCACGCCTCCAAGCTGGTGTAATTGGCAGCGTCCGCTGCGTCTTGGCCAAGACGGACGGTATCTCGTCGGCGTTTCCCGCCACGGTCAGGCCCCCTATGACACGAAAAGCGGTTGTACGGTCGAGTTTCTGCAGTTTAACAACATCGATGACAACCCGAATGTTGACGCCATCCGATTAAGCTGGTTCGCTTCCAACGAAAAAGCCTTGAAAGTCGAACACCCGAAATTCGGCTCAGCCTGCGAAGAAGCGGGTATTGTGAAACTGCCGGATGGCCGTTTGTTCGCGCTGATGCGCACCTGCGCCGGGCATCCGTTCTGGTCGCAGAGCCGCGATGACGGCGTCACGTGGAGCACGCCGAAGGAATTGCTGGACCGCGACGGCGGCACGCCTTATCTGCACCCGCGCTCGCCCTGTCCGATTTACGACTGGAAGGGCCCGGAAGCGGCAAGCGGCACATATTTCGCGCTGGTTCACAAGACGTTCGATTTTGACGGGAAAAACGAATATCAGGCGCGTGGCCCGTTGTATCTGATTGCCGGTAAATTCAATCCGAAGGCGGAACAGCCAATCGAATTCGCACCTGCAAAGCTCTTTGCCGAACGTCCTTCCGGAAACTCTTTTTACGCCAGTTCCACGGTTGTCGGCGGAAAAACCGTATTGTGGTTCCCGGACAAGAAATTCTATCTTTTGGGCCGCATCATCGGGTCGGAATGGTTCGACGGCCTGAAACAGGAAACGGAATAAGAAGATCCTTTATGATGAAATCTTTGGATGAAACACGTGAACGCCTGAAAAAGGGCGACGTCCTGATGGGCATGTTCTGTAAAACCACCGCGCCGGAGTTCATCGAGGCCATTGGCTATGCAGGATTTGATTTTTGCATCCTCGATATGGAGCATGGTCCCATCCAGCTTGAGACGCTTCAAAACCTGATCCGCGCGGCTGAAGGATCAGGTCTACTGCCCATCGTCCGCACGCGCGACAGCTCGCCGGAAAGCGTGTCCCAGCCGCTCGATCTGGGTGCCGCAGGCATTGAAGTGCCGCAGGTCGCGACCCAAGCGGAGGCTGAAGCCATCATCGACGCGGTGAAATTCGCACCGCTCGGCCACCGTGGCGTCTGTCGCTTTGTGCGCGCCGCAAACTTCTCGGCGATGGAACGGGGAACCTATTTCGCGACCGCAAACAAGTCTCTCGTCATTCTTCAGCTCGAAGGCATCAGCCTGGGCGAATACGACAAAATCGCAGATCTTCCCGGCGTGGACATTCTTTTCATCGGGCCCTATGATCTTTCGCAGGCGCTCGGCATTCCCGGACAAATTGAAGATCCGCGCGTGCTTGCAAAGATGCGGGAAATCATCGCGGTCGCCAAACGCAAAGGCAAGGTTATCGGCGTCTTTGCGGACACCCAGGCCCAAGCGCGACGATGGATTGCGGCGGGTGTTCAATACATCGCCTACTCGGTCGATATCGGTCTCTTTTACGCGACCTGCCGTGACACGGTCAACGCATTACGCACATTGAGTCAATAGCCGACGCAAACCGACAGGGATGGGCGACCTCGCCCGTCCCGAATTCCTCGAAAAAAAACACTCATTCCGGAGGGCTGCGAGTCCCTCCCCCAGAGCGCATAGGACGATTCGGAGAAACGCATCATGTTCTTAAAAATAAAACGCATCCTCTCCATAATCGGACCGGGCCTTTTCGCTATTGGATACATGATCGGCACCGGCAGCGTCACATCGATGACCAAAGCCGGCAGCCAATACGGTCTCCAGCTCCTCTGGGTTCTTTTCCTAAGCTGCCTCTTTTCTGGCATTCTGATGGAGGCATACGGGCGATTGGCGGCGGTGACCGGCGAAACCTCGCTCTACGCCGTCAAACGGCATTTCAAATACGGCAAGTTTCTGGCGATTCTCATTTTTATCGGCGTGGTGGTGGGCCAAATCACCTGTCTAGGCGGCATTCTCTCGCTCTCGTCAGGCGCCATTTATGAGACACTAGGCATGTTTTTTCCCTCCTTGCCAAAAGACAACTACGGCGTCGTCGTGGGCATTGCGGTCATTCTGATCAGCACCATCTACGGTCTGCTTCTGATCGGCCGCTACAGCTTCTTTGAAAAGGTGCTGACCTTTTTTGTCACTCTCATGGGGCTTACCTTCATCATCGCCATGTTCGTGGTTTGGCCGTCATCCGATATTCTCATGCAGGCGATTATCCCATCAATCCCGAATGAGCCCGGCGCGCTATTGATGATCGCTGCGTTCGTCGGCACCACCATGGCCGCCCCAACGTTCATAACGCGGCCCTTGTTACTTAAAGAGAAAGGCACAACAACCGCCAATCTCAGAGAACAGAGCATCGACTCGCTGGTATCGGCGACCCTGATGTTTATCATCAGCGGAGCAATCATGTTCGTTGCAGCCGGGGCGCTCTACGCTCACGGCAAAGGCATCGTCAAAATTCTCGACATGGTGCACACGCTTGAGCCCGTAGCGGGCAAGTTCGCAGTCGCTCTGTTTATGGCCGGCACGCTCAGCGCGGGACTCTCCTCCATCTTCCCGATTCTCATGGTCGCGCCGCTGCTCATCTCAGATTACCGCGTGGGACACATGGAAACGCGCTCCAAATCGTTCAAGATCATCTGCCTTGCGGCCGCCTTTTTCGGGCTGACCGTCCCGATCCTGGGGCGTAACCCCATCACCATCACCATCATGGCGCAGATCTCAAACGTTTTCGTCCTGCCGCTCACCGTCTTCGTTATTTTCGTGATGGTTAACCGCAGAGCGATACTCGGCGAAAACAAAGCGGGGCCGTTCTTAAACGCGGGACTGGCGCTCGCTTTTCTCTTCTCCTGCATTATCGCCGTAACCGGCGTCCTTGCGCTCTATGCGCAACGCTGAGCGGACAACGATCCGGGACGTGCGGCAAGCCAAACATCCGAACGCCACCGCTACAACCTCATCTATATCATCGATTCGTCGTATTTGGTGGGCGCGGAGGGACTTGAACCCCCAAGCCTTGCGGCACAGGAACCTAAATCCTGCGTGTCTGCCAATTTCACCACGCGCCCATTACCGTGATAACGCTTAGAACATCAATGCGTTATGCCTTAAAACGAAATCATGATAGCCGCTCTTAACCTCGGAAATCAACTGCTTTCGGCGTGGAACACAAAATTCATCGATAAGCCCCGCGCGAGACCGCCGGCCGATGAGCGCGGTCTGTCTTTTGAAACGCCGCTTTCGCGCCAAGCGTGATCAAAACGACTCGTCCGTTCGCCGAATATACGCTCTGAGGGTCTGATGCCCCTTCCGCGCAACATCCCTTGCTAACGATTGATTAAAAATGTAACATCAGTCCATAAGTTGGCAAGGAGGTTATTTTATGAATACAATCCATGCGAAAATCAGGGGGAAACAAGGCAACTTAATGACGATCGAAATTCCAACGGACGATGAAATCCGGAAGATTGCCGAACGTATGCATCATGATCGCACGGACTGCAGCGAAAATATCCTTGGCTGGAAAGCGACCTATCGTCCGAGCCGCATCTTTGCACCTGCGCCTATCAGCGCCGCACCGTTGCCATTCACCAACGACACCGCCGAAACATCGAAAGCAAATCTGCGGCGCATTCCCTCCGTTTTCATCATAGGATGCGGTGCCCCGTGGAAAATCACGCTCACTTGGCAAGACGGCGATGAGCGGCCTCCGACATGGAGCCGCGACGAGGCGAGTCTGATATGCAAAGAACCGCAAGGAACGCCCCACCAACCGACCGCCGATGAACAGCGCGGCGGATCATGAACGTTACGGCTCGGGAATCACGAGCAATAGGAGCGAATCAGTTCTTCGAAATGCGAATCGTGAGCGACGTCAAGAATTCCCATCTCGCGACGGGCGTTCTCAACCGAATCCGAGGCGTGCGCGGCATTGACCATAATATTCGTGCCGAACTCGCGACGGATAGAACCGGGACGCGCCTTGAGCGGATCCGTCGCGCCGAGAATATCGCGGATCTTATTCACCGCGTCAACACCTTCGTAAACAATGGCGAGACACTCTTCCGTACCGGGCTTCACACGTTCCTCGGGCAGACAATTGGAAGGCCGACGTCCCGTCATAAATTCCACGATGTTCTCAAACTCACGCTCGGAGAAAAGAGGGGCGAGATAGTCGCACAGGCTGTCGAGCGGCTTCGCGTCCACGGGAAAACCGAACTCGCGCGAAAGCGCCTGAGCCGCGCGTTCAGCGCCGAAGCGCTTAAACACCTTTTTGAGACTTTCGCGCACAGGACCATAGAACTCCTCAGCCTGCGCCACAGACATGGAAAACTTCTTCACGCCCACAATACGCAGACCTGAATTGGAGAGCAGGTCCATAATGTTTCCCGCGCGAAGAGAAGGCTGATGCCAGTTATCAGGCTTCAGCATCACCAACGTCTCCTGCGCATCTTCACCGCCCGGCACGTCCAAAGCGCCGCGCACGATGCCTGAATTCGAGGGCAAATGCTTACACCAGAGACGGAGGATTTCGCTCACGATCTTCGTGGAGGCACCAACCAGCACCGCCGGCTCGAAGTATTCCACCTCATTCGTTTTTGGGTTGCGCACGAGGTCGCCGTATGTATCGCGGACGCTCAGCCCGCTGCCCCACTGCTGACGGATGGACCCCGTGACCTCAAAAATCTTGCGGACCGCGTCCTCGCCCTCAAAAAGCAGGAGCATCGAGCGGTGCGAACGACCGGTGGCCTCATCGGGCGTGTAAGCGCGACGCACGTAAGCGGAAAAAAGCGCGCATTTCTCCGGATCGGAAGGATCATAGGTTGCGAGATAGTCAGAAAACTCATTTGCCAAAGCGGCCGACGCGCCAACGATGCGTGCACCGACCAATTTCAAATCGGTGCGGACGAGATAACGCGCAATAATACCGCCGGTCCGCGACTTGCGGATCGGATACGGGTTGATGAGCACAAAAGCCAGTTCCTTCGCCATTTTCCTTGAACCTTTTATTTACCTTTGACCGAATCTCTAATGCTGATTGACCCCATTACGATCAGCGCGATCGACATGATAATCAGGATCGCCGTCGTTAACGTCATGACGCCGCCCGCATGAAAACCGGCGGACTGCCAAATTCTTAGATTTCTGAGGAAAAGAGTGATTATCGCCGAACCGCTGGTCAAGATCATGAAGAGCATCGGGATGAGGGTGATGACCACCGGGCGTTTATGACGCAACAGCCAGAGGCTACAGCCGAGAAGCGTCAAAGCGGCAAGCAGCTGATTCGACGAGGCGAAAATGGGCCAGATGCTCTTGGAGCCGCCACCCAACAACAGCCACCCGGAAGCGACCACCGCAAAGAGGGTGGCGATATAACGGTTAGCGAAAAAGACGCGAAGCGGCGTCTTTGAGGCCGACTCGGGTTGCTCGGATCCCGGTTTCTCGCGCGGCAGAAACAGTTCCTGCCAAGTAAAGCGGGCAAGACGCGTGGCCGTGTCCAGCGTGGTCATCAAAAAAGCGGCAAGCGCCAAGGAAATGAACACGACGCCCACGCTGTGCGGCATGCCGATCTTATCGG
>CAZTDL010000016.1:0-20278 GCA_964612775.1 uncultured Lentisphaeraceae bacterium | reverse complement strand
TTGACATGCGGCGTATTTTACAATATATCGCTTGTCAGCGCAAGTAAGCACTAGTTGGCGTTTCTACGGTCGCAAAGGGTATCCGTTTGAAGGGCCGACGAAGACGCCGACGCACGAGGTGTGAAGTGCGCGATTTTATCGTCTCTTTTACATGAAACGTTTTCCCAGCAGATTACTGCCTTCCCGATTGCTCCCTTTGTAGATGAACACAAGGTTGTGATAGAAGTGTATGGCGACAATGTTTTGGTCAAAATAGGTCGGTTGGTAGTGATCGTCTGTGAATTCTTCGTAATTGAGCCCGTCGACCAAGCTTTTGAAGAAGCCCATGCTTGTGTGAGGCGCCGCCGTATCGCTCGAGCCGCCCCATCGGGTGCCGCACACCTCGTCCCAATAAGACGTCTGAACGTCCTCGATCACATAGATCCCGTTGGGACTGAGAAGCGGGAAAAGGGTCTTGAAGGTTGCCGTGACATGGCCGTTGATGTGGCTTCCATCGTCGATGACGATATCGAGCGTTCCGATTTCTGCCGCAACTTTTCCCAGAAAGACCGCGTCCGTCTGATCGCCTTGATACGTTTTAATCCGCCGCTCTTCGTGACAGGTTTTGTCGTAGAGATCGATCCCGAAAATATGGCCTTTCGCAAAATACGCCTTCCACATGCGCAGCGAGGCTCCGCCCGCCCTCGGGTCTTGACAACCTCCGATCCCAATCTCTAAGAGATTGAATCTTTTTCGGCGCAGAAATTGAAAATGGCGCTGATAGTGTTCCGTATAGAAATGCGCCCCGGTTTTGTCGGTTCCGAAAGCGAGGGCCAGCTTTGAAAGGCGCTTTCTATAGAGAAATCCAGCCGTCGTGTCCGTCCAGCGCTTTTTGATTTTCGCGAGAAGTTTTTTCGGTTTCATGATGAAGACCGATCCTTTTGACTTGTTTTCTTTTATTGGGTTACAGTATGATAAAAGTGTTTCAAACGATGTTCTGAATAAGATTTTATCGTTTTTTGGGGGGGCGGGTTAGTCATGGGTTCATCCATTGATTCGTCGCAAACTTCGAACTATGGTATGCGATTGACCCTGTTGTGGCAACTCGTTCGGGTCCACCTTGCTAAATTTTTTGGGAATCGGTGTCCGCTGCAATCTTCTGAAGAAAACTGTATATGAAAAAAATGCGCGAAATACGCGGATAAGCTCTTTGTCATTCGGCAACGCTTGTGTTGCGGACGCCGTTACCAGATCTATGGACAATATGTGCTCAAAGTGAATCGGGCCCGGTCGGATGTTTTCGTCGCACAGACGGACTCCGATTATGTTCCCCGGACAGACCGTCCCAAAGTCATCGCGTTTTACTTGCCGCAGTTTCATGCCATTCCGGAAAACGATCTTTGGTACGGGAAAGGCTTCACTGAGTGGACGAACGTCACACAGGCGGTGCCCCATTTCATCGGTCACTACCAGCCCCATATTCCTTACGACGTCGGGTTCTATGATTTGGCCCGTCCCGAACCCATGCGCCGCCAAATCGAATTGGCCCGCAAATATGGCGTCTACGGGTTCTGCTTTCATTATTACTGGTTTTCCGGACGGCGTGTGCTTGAGAAACCGCTGATGAATTGGCTTGAAAACAAAGACTTGGACTTCCCTTTCTGTCTGTGCTGGGCGAACGAAAACTGGTCCAAACTTTGGGACGGCGGAAATCGCGAAATCTTGATTCGGCAAACATGCGACGAATGCGACGACGAGCTTTTTTTGCCGATATTCTGCCTTTTCTTAAAGACGCCCGCTATATACGAATCGACAATCGGCCGCTTTTGATCATCTATCGACCACACCTTTTCGGGAAGGAACGCGTCAAGACGTTCATTCGCACGATGCGGCATCGGGCCCATGAAAGCGGTCTGAACGGCATCTATTTTATGGTCGCGCTCACACACAACTTCGAGTCTACCGAAACGCCTTCGGAGTGGGGGTTCGACGCGGGGGTGGAGTTTCCTCCGCACGGCTTCGCACGGTTTCCCAAGAAACAGCGGTTCGAATTTCTCGACGAGCACTTCACAGGCACGATCTTCGATATGGAAGAGATCATCGGGAAACGCCTGTATATGCGGACCGCCGATTTTCCGCTGTTTCGAACCGTTTTCCCTTCTTGGGACAACACGGCGCGGAAAGCGTATTCGAATGCGGCCGTTCTGCAGCTTTCCCCCGATCTGTACAAGGCCTGGTTGGTCGATATGCTGAAATGGACCCAAGCGCACCATCCGCCTCAAGAGAGCGTCCTCTTCATCAACGCTTGGAATGAATGGGCGGAGGGGGCTCATCTTGAACCCGACCAGCGGTACGGATACGCTTTCTTGCAGGCCACGCGGGATGCTCTCGAACACATGTCATCGTCGTAAGGGATCCTCATCAGGCGTTTTTGGGATCGCGTCACATGAATAATGAATCGTTCATAGACGACCGGAGCCGCAGGTATCAGATTCCCCTCGCCGCCAAGAACGATCCGCGCCGGTTCTGTCTGGAGTGGATCAAACCGTGCGGGACTCCGCGCGTGCTCGATGTCGGATGCGCGTGCGGCGATTTCGCGGCGGCGCTGAAGAAAGAGTGTGCGGCGCTGATCTGGGGAATGGAATACAATCCCAGAAGCCTTGCGGTCGCGAAACGGACGGCGGCGTTTGAAGAGGTTTTTCAGATAGATCTGAACGCCTTGAACGTGGAAACGTATTCCGTGTTTAAAGGCTTTTTCGACTACATCGTTCTGGGCGACGTCTTGGAACATCTGCTGGAACCGCAGGGGGTTCTGGCGAAACTGAAAACGTTCCTGAAAGAACGCGGCCGTTTCCTCATCTCGTTGCCCAATGTCGCCCATGCGAGCGTCAAAGCCAACCTTTTAATGGACGTGTTCGAATACACGCCCGTCGGCCTTCTGGACGAAACGCATCTGCGGTTCTTCACCTATAAAACGATCCCGGATTTTCTCGCCCATGAAGGCCTCGTGATCGAAGACGTCAAAGTGACGGGCCTGCCGTACAGGGGCATGCAGACACGCAACGTCTATGCTGAACTCCCGCGCGCGGTGAAAAAACAGATTCTTTCGGATCGTTATTCCTACGTGTGCCAGTTCGTGTTGAACGTGCGCGCGGATTGCGTCAAATCGCGCGAAGAACTATGCGCGGTGAATCGGAACAAACTTGTTTTGGATGACACGACGCTATCCGATACGCTAAAGGCCTTGCGGGTTACGGCCCTACGGGACGAGCTTTTTTATTGGGCCCGATTAAGAAAAATACGATACTTTGTTTTGTCAAAAATTTTGACGGGAGCCAAACGGGAGCGATATCGTCGGAAATGGGAAAAAGCCTGAATTGCGGCAACACAGTTTCCGGGTCGTATGCAGGAATGGTTTGACGGAGAGTGTCCGGCGAAAATTGTTTACGGTCGTTTGTTCCGACATATCCATCGCTACAGTTAGATCTTCGCCGTTGGTATGAGGCACGGATAGAACGTATAAGCGGCGTTTCTCCGACGGGCACGGGCTCGCCTCCCGGCGTTGACGGCGGGCGTCAAAAACCACATACTGAGGACGTTTTCCCGGACAGGCGCAAACCCGCCGGCCCGGGAAATCATGGGGTGAGACGGCGCGGCAAGTTCACCTCGCGCGGTGTTCATACGCTTTAAATCGATCCGTTAACAAGGGGAATCTGTATATGAGAAAATCCGCTATCGTGCTAATTGCGCTTTTGACCGCTTTGACGGCCTGCAAAAAAACCGACAAGGATCCGTGGCTTCTGACGCTCGACGACGCCAAAAAAATGTACCCGATTACGCTATGCGCAAAAGATTTCGGGGCGATTCCCGACGACGGCAAAGACGACGCCAAAGCGCTGCGCGACGCCTTAGCCGAAGCCAAAACCAAAAATAAGGGCGTGCGCATCGTACTCGGCAAGGGCAAGTACGATATGCTCAGTTTTGACAACGGCGGGGCGGTTCCGGTCACAGAAGCCAAGAACGTCATGATAGACGGCGACGGGGCCGTCATCGTCCATCACCAAATGCGCACGCAGTTCCTCGTCTGCAAGAGCGAAAACATCACCTTTGCAAACTTGACGTTCGACGCCGATGAAATCCCGTTCGCAGGCGCCGAGGTCACCGCCGTCGGAGACAGATACTTTGATTGCGAAGTCATACCGCCGCACGTCGTCAAAGAAGTCCACCCAAAGGCCATCATCACGTTCGACACCGAGCATGACTCAATGGGCAAACGCGGTGTGGACAACTATCAGATGGACACAAAGCTGGTCATTCAAAAGCTCTCGGACACCACGATGAGAGTCCCGCTTGAAAAACACTCAAAGTTACCCGAAGTCGGCTCAACCGTCATCGTGAGATACGAAGTTTACGGCCCCGGCGTCATAACGATGTCTTTTGCAAAAGACGTGCGCGTTTACAACACGACAATCAACTCGCACCCCGGCATGGGCATTCACGGTTCCAACACCGAAAACATCCTGATCGACGGCCTGCAAGTCGTATCGAAAGCAAAAGATTTGTTCATGTCGGCAACCGCCGACGCAACTCACTTCAACTACTGCCGCGGGCGCATCGACATTCTCAATTCAACGTTTGAAAAGATGGGCGACGACGCGACAAACGTTCACCAAATGTATTGGCTTTTTGACGAAAAACAGTCGCCCGAAAAATTCACCGTCGTGTGGGGCAAAAAAAGAGGGCACGCCAACATGCCCGTTGATATGTTGCCGCGCGTGGGCGACATGATCGGCTTCGGCGCGCAAGACAACTGGCTTAGGCTTGCATGCTTCGCCAAAGTAAAGGCGGTCGAACCTGACATGAAAGCCCAGCAAGCCGTCATCGTTCTCGAAACACCCCTGCCCGACTACGTCGGCAAAGGAATGCCGATGGCCAACATGTCGTCCGACCCCGTATTGACTGTCAAGAACTGTCAAGTACGCGGAAACCGCGGGCGCGGTTTCCTAATCAAAGTTTCCAAAGCGACGGTGGAAAACTGTTCTTTCGAGCGTACGAGCTTGCCCGCCATTCTCTTTGAAAACGACGCAAACTATTGGTACGAGGGTTTCCGCACTCAAGACATACAAATCTCTAACTGCACGTTCAAAGACGTCAACTTCTGGGGCGCGCGCAAAGACGGCGTCGCCATTCTCGACGCGGCCGCCTTCTCGAAGGGAATGCCCGATAAAGGCCTCGTAAACGGGACGACGGTTGTCGAGAATTGCACCTTCACGGGATGCGGAACAGACCCGATTATGCTCACGCAGACGCAGAATCCCATCATCAAAAACAACGCGATGAAGCCGTAATAGCCGCCGGACGACGCCGACTGATGCGCCGGTGCGGGTGTCCGCCGCAAAGCAAGGCAGGCGCCATCCATATTCTTTTTCGCTTTCATCCGGCGCCCGCTCAAGAAACACATTTCTCAGTCGCGCGTCCGCTATGCGCGGAAACGCCCGCCGCCCCGCCATTCCTTGACGATGTAGTCACCCACCCAGTATCCCAACGCCATAATCGTCAGCGCCGGATTGAAGCCGCCGTTGGTCACATGCAGGCTGCCGTCGGCGATGAACAGATTGTCGATCTCGTGAACCTGCCCATACCGATTGGTAACCGAGGTCTTGGGGTCGTTACCCATACGGCAGGTCCCCGCCTGATGTTGGCCGCCGCTCGGCCCTCCGAGTCCCGGCACCCACGTCCAGATATCATGCGCACCCGCCTCGCGAAGCAGGGTCGCGACCTTGTCGACGATGAACTTCGCGATTTCCACATCGTGCGGATGACGCCGCCCGGACAGGCGGACGACCGGAATGCCCCAATGGTCCTTCACCGCAGGATCGACCCGCACGCGCGACTCGAATACCGGCATCCCCTGAACCGGTCCCATCACTCGGATCGTCCGCTTGTAGTAGGCGCGCTGATGCTCCTTGTGCGCCACCCCCCAGCGAGGCGAGCCCGGCGGACGGGTGTTGGTGAACGCGTAGGGCATCGCAATAAATTCGTTGGCCAGCATCGCCCCGCCGCACAGGCCCTTGTTGCCGTGACTGAAATCGCAGAAAGCGACGCTTGATCCGGGACCGGCCTCCTCATAGATATCTTCGTCCATCAGGCCATTCGCGCCGCAATAGGCATGGCCCTGCAGATTGCGTCCGACCCAGTCGTTGTTGTTGCCGGCGCCGTTGGGAAAAAGTCTGGATTTGGAGTTGAGCAACAAGCGGGGCGTCTCCGTGGCAGACGCCGAGACCACCACGATATCGGCCGTCTGCTCCTGCAAACGGTCCCCGGCATCGAAATACTTAACGCCCCGCGCCTTGCCATGGCTGTCCAGCAGGATCTCGCTGACGACCGCGTCGGTGCGGACTTCGCAGTTACCGGTGGCCATCGCCGCCGGAATCACCGTGTTCTGCGTGCCGCATTTGGCGTTGATCGGACAGGCGAAACCGCAGCACGAACGCATATGGATGCATTTGGGACGGCCGCCGTATGGAATGGAATTGCGCAACATCGGCACGGGAAAGGGATGCCATCCGAGCCGTTTCGCCGCGTTGAAAAGAATCGAGCCCTCTTTGTTGTACGGGAAAGGCGGCATCGGACGCGGCTTCTTGCGCGGCGGCGCGAAAGGATTGCCCTCGTCGCTTCCGGCCACGCCGACCTCCCATTCGGCACGCTCGTAACAGGGCTCGAGTTCGTCATAAGAGATCGGCCAATCATCGAGTGTCGAACCTTCGGGGCAGCCGTAAATCGACTTCAGGCGAAAGTCCTGCGGCATGAAGCGCCACGCCATCGCGCCGTAGCTGAGCGTGCCGCTGCCCACGCACGCGGCGTTGTTGTTGTATCCGCCTTCGCTCGGCAGCACAATCCGCGTCGAGCCGTCCGCGTTCTCTATCACCCGTCGGTAGCGCTCGTTGTCCGGACCGTACGCGTTGCCCAATACCGTCGTGCGCTGCGACCGCAACTCGTCGTCGGTCGTGTCCTCGAACGACTGCCAACGGCCCCGCTCCAACAGCACCGCAGAAAGTCCGGCCTCGGCCAGCACTTTGGCGATTACGCCGCCCCCCGCTCCAGCCCCCACGATCACCGCATTCACGTGTCGGTTCGCCATCGCGTTTTCCCTCCGCTCCGATCCACAGGCGCGAACACGTCCGCGCCACCGAACCGGGAAACGTCAACGACCCGATGACGCCGCATCCTTTGGGCGAGTGAACGGTCCCTGCTCGGCCTTGGACATTCAAATTTGTTTTTTGGGCACGCCCGCCGGATGACAGTCGATGCACGTCATACGGTGAATGTTGTTTTTGCTGGCGCGCGACAGGAACGTCGTGTTCATCTTTGTCACATCCAATCCGCAAGAAGAGCGGGCGGGATGGCACGAGGCACAGGAAGCGCGCGTATCGTTCGAGTGGGGCGCGTGGCACGCCGCGCAACTGATGCCCTCATGCACGCCGGTCGGCGTGCGGTCATCGCCGCTTCCAGCGTTCCCGTATGCGTCTGGGGAGTGACACTGCGTGCAGAGCCGCTGACGCGGATCAGACGAAACTTTCACGGAGCGGCCCTTGTCGACGATTTTCGGCACCATCAGATCATCGATAGCGATATGCGCACGCTCCGGGCGCACATAGAACGCAAGCGTGTCACGCCGGAAGGCGGGCGCGTTCGTGCACGCGCCCATACGGGATTTATCGACGGACAGATAGTTAAAGGGTTGACCGGGCGCGTGCAGCTCGTGACACGCCAGACACGGAATCGAGGGCCGTTCCGCCATCACGGGATTCCTGAACTGCCAAGGCCCCTTCGTATTAAGCGGCGTCGCCAGACTTGACATCCGTCCTTCGTAAAACATGCCGTGACAAAGCAGACACTGGTCGGCCATCTGCTCCGTCCGATTGTGTTTCTCATCCATGAAAATAGCGGCGTAGTTCGTACCGTGGCCGCTTTGCTTCCAATAGGCGAACTCGCGCGCATGGCAGCTCTGGCACGCCTGAACCATCCGCACGGTCTGTTCCTCGCTGAGACGAATATTGTCGTGGCGCGTTTTCGTCAGGTGATAGAAAACCCGCTTGCCGTTTTCCTTCAGCGCATGAATCGAATTGGCAGACCCGCCGTGGCAGGTCTTACACGATACGCTGCGGTGAACCGAATTCGTCCAACGCGCATGCGAGGCTTTGATCTCGTGACAGGTTATGCAGGTTTTTTCCGGAGGAGAAAACTCAAAATAACCAATCCCCCCCAACACCGAACGCAGAAGGAACACCGCCAACGTCAGCGCAGGCAAAACATACCACGCGCCGTCTTTGTTTTTCTTCTCTTTCATCTTTCGCCCTCTCAAAAAGTTATCTTCTGTCCGACTTCCGCTATGTGCGGAAGCGACCTCCGCCCCGCCACTCTTTGACGATGTATTCGCCGACCCGATAACTCAACGCCATAATCGTGAGCACTGGATTAAAGCCGCCGTTGGTCACATGCAGACTGCCGTCGGCGATGAACAGATTGTCGATCTCGTGAACCTGCCCGTACGAGTTGGTGACCGACGTCTTGGGATCACGGCCCATACGACACGTCCCCGCCTGATGTTGTCCTCCCCCGTCGGCATAACGCTTCGACGTCGGAGACGGACACAGGCGTTTGATTTTTTCGGCACCGATCTCTTTCAGCAGAAGCTCCGCCTTATCGGAAAGAAACTGACCAATCTCCACATCGTGCGGATGTTTCTCGCCTGCGGAACGGATGAGCGGAATACCCCAGTAGTCTTTTCTTTTCGGATCCAACATCACGAGGCCATCGAACACCGGTATTTCCTGAACGGGACCGACGACACGGACCATGTGCTTGTAATAACGCCGCTGGAAATCCTTGTCTTCCGGCCCCCAGCCGGGAGCCCCGTCGGGGCGTATGCGCGTGAAGCCGTAGGGCATCACGGTAAAGTCGTTGGCCAGCATGCCGCCGCCGCAAAGGCCGGGATTGCCATGGTTAAAATCACAGAAAGCAACGCTCAAGCCGGGACCCGCATCCTCGTAGACCTCCTCGGCCATAAACCCGAGCGCCCCCACATAGCAATGGTTCTGGATGTTGCGTCCGACCCAATCGTTATTGTTACCGGCACCATTCGGAAACAGCTTGGACGTGGAATTGAGCAGGATGCGCGCCGTGCCCGTAGCCGCAGCCGACAGCACAACCACACATCCGCCGTTTGCTCCTGCAGCCGATCATTGCGGTCGAAATACTTCACCCCGCGGGCATGGCCGCGTCCATCGACCATCACTTCACTCACCACGGCATCGGTGCGGAGCTCGCAGCAGCCTGTGGCCAGCGCCGCCGGAATCACCGTGTTCTGCGTGCCGCATTTGGCGTTGATCGGACACGCGAATCCTACGCACGAACGTTCGTGGATGCAGGCGGGACGGCCGCCGTAAGGGATGGAATTGCGCAGGACCGGCGCGGGAAAAGGATGCCACCCGAGCCGCTTCATGCCGCGAATGAGAATACGCGCCTCCCGGTTATAGGGGAAAGCCGGCATCGGACGCGGCTTTTTCCGGGGCGGCGCGAACGGATTCCCCGTGTCGTCGCCCGAGACGCCAATCTCCCACTCGGCCCGTTCGTAACAGGGCTCTAACTCGTCATACGAGATCGGCCAGTCATCGAGCGACGAGCCTTTCGGACAACCGTAAAGCGTCTTCATCCGAAAGTCCTGCGGCATAAAGCGCCAGGCCATTGCGCCGTAGGTCATCGTCCCGCTTCCCACGCAGGCCGCGTTGTTCGGGACGACCACGCCGTTACGTCCGCTGTCGAATTCGTGCGCCTTCCGCGACGGCTGATTGTCGGGGCCCGGGGCCCGGGTCAGCATCGGAGAGCGTTGCGAGATCAGCTCGTCATCGGTGATATCGTGAAACGACTGCCACCGCCCCCGCTCCAACAGCACCACAGAAAGTCCGGCCTCAGACAAAACTTTAGCCATGACGCCGCCCCCTGCGCCAGCCCCCACAATCACCGCATTCACGTGTTTGTTCGACATCGCGCCCTTTCCTTCCATCCGACCCTTCGGATCGGGTTTCCAGTTCCCGTTATTTTTTGTTTCGCCTAATACCGGTTCTGCCCGATACTCCGCGGATATTCCAGCCCCATCATTTTATAGCTCGCGTAATGTTTGTTGCCGCCGTGGCGCGGGCTGCCATAGAACCCCTGCATGGTGTGGTCACGCAACAAACCGAAAAACTCGCGCGAGGACGGATCGGTCCAGATGTCCTTCGGAACCTTACCCGATTCCAGCGCCTGCAGCACGCGTGTCTGATCGGGCCAATTGAGCTGCGCGAACGCACGGCCGTGCAGCTTCTGACACGTCAGGGTTAAACACCGAAGCCCTTTATGGTATTTGTCGGCGAAACGCGCGTAAGGCCCATCCAACTGGCGGTCAATAAAATTGACGACGCCCGCCTCGTGCGCGCCGGGGTCGCGATCCGCGGGAATAATCTGTTCCGCGACCGCATCCACAAGCGCCGCCTCTTCAGACGTCAACACGCGCCACGGCCCTTCCGGCGCGGCGCCCAGCCGGCCGACCGACTTGGCGCCGCCGATGCCGGCCGCCGCGCCGCCGACAGCCGCCGCCATCAGTTTGAGGCATGTGCGACGCGATGCGCCGCGTTTCTCTTTCTTTGGCATATACCCATCCTCCCCGTTTTGTCGTTACGGGCCTATCGCCCTCTCACTCGTCTGCACGGTTTTCTTTTTTATTCTGTTTAACCCACGCCGTATAACCATTCTTGAAAAGCCATTCGGCCGCTTCGACATGTCCCCGCAGGGCCGCCTGCTTGCACAGTTCCACAGCCCGAATATGGCTCGGCTTCACACCCTTGCCGTATTCGTACAGCAACGCCAGATTATACGCCGCATCCGGCAAACCCTGTGTCGCCGCTTTGACGAACCACTCCGCCGCGCACGCGTGATTCTGGGGCACGCCCTCGCCCCGCACATAGAGCATACCGAGATTGTTTTGCGCCACTGAAAAACCCATATCGGCCGCACGGCGATATAGGGCTTCGGCTTTGGCATAATCCTTCGCCACGACTTTACCGCGATAATAGAACGTGCCCAGGGCGTTAATCGCACGCACGACATTCTGCGTCGCCGACTTGGCGTACCAGCAGAACGCCCGTTTGTCGTCCTGCGGAATGCCGCGGCCCTCTTCATACATCTGTCCGATAAAGAATTGCGCCATCGCATGTTTTTGCTCGGCCGCTTTTGCGAACCACGACAGCGCCTTGCGGTCATCGTGCTGCATGCCGATACCGTCACGATAAAGCAAGCCGATATTGACCTGCGCCTCAACCTGTCCCCGTTCGGCGGCTCGCCAATACCATAACCCCGCAGCGTGCAAATCCTGCGTCGTCCCCAAACCGTGCGCGCAGACGAACCCGTAGTTGAACTGTCCATCCGCGTTTCCGTTCTCCGCCGCCGCCCGATACCACTCCGCGGCTTTGCCGGGATTTTTCGCGACGCCCCGCCCCTCTTGGTACAGCCAGCCCAAATTGTTCATGGCGTTGGAATGGCCTTTTTCGGCCGCGCGCGAATAAAGCTGAAAGGCCATCTCCTCATCCTTGGGAACGCCTTGGCCGCGGGCGTACAGCGTACCGAGGTTATATTCGCCATTCATATCCGCCTGCAACGCGGCTTGACGGAAAAACTCGCTCGCTTTATCGAAGTCTTGCGGGACCGCCTGCCCCTGATAATACTTCAGCCCCAGATTGTTCTGCGCGAGCGCCTGCCCCTGCGCCGCCGCCTTCTCGAACCAACGCAGCGCTTCCGCCGCCTGTCCTTTATTGAATTCGCAGTCCAACCCGCACAGATATTGCGCTAACGCATTGCCCTCTTGAGCGTGCTTTAACATCAGAGGACGTCCTTCCGACAAGTACCGGGCACGAACCTTGTCCGATAGTTCGCAGAGCGGTTCTCGGGACGCATAGACCGCAAGCAGAAAACGAAAAAAGGGCTGGCCCGCCTCCGCAAGCGCCTTGACCCTCGCGACCGCCACCATAAAATCATCGGCGCTGCCCGCCGTACGCGCATTCACAAACAGCTCAACGGCGGATTTAACGTCGGCGATCGCCGCACCCGCCGCTTCGTCTGCAAGGGTCAAGTCTCCCCCTCCCCCGATCAGACATATGCTCAGAAGCAAGATTCTCCGCATGAGAATAGCACCCCGAACCTTTATTTAAATTTACCCACCATGAGGTGCGTCCCCTCGCGCGACGGATTGAAGAGGATCGCGTCCGAAACCGGTGTGCCGGCAGCCAACACCCGCGTGTGCTTCGCCCGCCACCCCTTGCGGCGCGCGCACACCGTCATCTGATGCCCGCGCGTCAAGAAAAGCGGCACATCCAGCAGGGAAGCCATCCCGTATAGGATCTTCAGCCAGCCGTTGTTGGCGCCACGAATCCCCGATACTTTCCGACGGTCTTCCCACTGACGCACCATCTGCACCCAGAAGCGGCATGCGAAACGGACCCCCAACACGTCGAAACCGTCTTTCAGTAACTGAAAAATCTCTGACTCGCTATAACAGCCGCCCGCCCCAGACACCACGCGATTGCGGTTCAAAGCCTCCGCCAAACCGACCCGCTTGCGATATTCAACCGTAAGAAGAAAAACGCCGCCGGTCTTCAGCACCCGGTGGCATTCGCGGATGATGACCTCCGTTGCGATGCCGCCCGACAACACGCCATGCGCCAGCACCACGACATCGAATTGCTTATCTTCGAACGGTAATTCCCCTTTGGCTCCGACGGTCAAGACCGTTTCGTCACCCAACGCCGCCGAGACCAGCCCGCGTCTTTGCGCCGTCGGCTCCACGGTCATCCAATATCCGCTCGTCTGCCGGAAAAGCTGACTCACACCCGCATTCGTAAAACCAATGTCTAACCCCGTCTTCACGCGACCCGGCTGCGCATGCAGGAAGTGCAACGCCGCACTCACCTCGCGCCTGAGCGGCAACGAATACATGTTGCTATCTATCAGTTTATCCGGCTTTTCGCGCATAATCAGTTCCCGATATGGGCTCACTTTATCATGTTCTAGTCCGAACCGTCAATCAACCGGTCCGACCCGGAAACGCATTTAATATTTTTTAGGGAATTGTAATATTTCGAGGTTGATCTCCCGTCCTGTTTTCGATATACATTATGTCACACACAACCCAAAATTATATATAAACACCACACAGTTTCCTGTCAGGGCAACCTGACAGGAAACTTTTTTTTGGGTGAAACGTTTCAAATCGCGCGTATCGCGAAAGCGACACGCGTTCTTATTTTAGCCGTCTCGCCATCCGCTACTTGGCGCAACAGCTTTTTTTCTTAGCCGCCTCGCTCGCCTTGGGACACTCGGCTTTTTTCCCGCACGAGCACTTGTCGCACTTACAGCCGGCCTTCTTGCCGTCAGCCGTGCATCCGCATGCCTCGCATTTGCACGCCGCCTTTTTCGGGCACTGCGACGGACATTGTGCAACCGCAACCGAAGCCATCATCACCGCCAACACCGCCATGGTCATCAGAACACGCTTCATGTCTTTTCCCTTTCCATACAACATACACTTCAATTGGTCCGATTAATCTAAAGTGCTTTAATTGAGAATACTATAGCGTACGCGACTTCTTGCTGTCAACTCCAGCGCCGCACCTTTTTGGTTGCCCATCCAGACACACCCGTTACAATAAAGCGCTTCATACAAAGAGGAGTTATGCAGCCATGGATCTGACAGAGAAAACGCTTTCCGTCAAACGCGTCTTCGAGGGTCGCGCCCTGACCATCGATGAGGCCACCATCGAAATGCCGAACGGACGGCGCTCCACGCGCGAGATCGTGCGGCACCGCGGCGCGGCCGTGATCCTCGGGCAACGTCCCGACGGCAACTTCATCTTGGTCCGCCAATATCGCCGATCCATCGGACAAGCGATTCTGGAGGTCGTGGCCGGATGTCTGGAAGAAGGTGAACCGGCCGAGACCGGCGCGCGCCGCGAAATGGAGGAAGAAAGCGGCTATCCCGTCGAATCGCTCGAAAAAATCGGCGTGATTGTTCCTTGTCCCGGATATTCCGAAGAACACCTTCACCTCTTCTACGCGAAGCTCAGCCAAGCGCCCCTCGCGCAGCGTCCCGACTTCGACGAGAACCTGGAGCCGGTGGTAATGTCCGCCGCCGAAATCGACGCCGCCATCGACTCGGGCGAGCTGATCGACGGCAAGAGCATCGCCATCTGGTTGTTGTGGCAACGGAAACATCCGGCACCCGTTCAGTAAGGGTTGCGCGAAAAAATCAGAACGGCTCACCCCGGAGACACGACGCCAACTCCTAACTGGCGCGGCAGTCCCCCTTTTGGTACTGTTTTAAGCATGGTTGACATCGCTATCACCTCGCTCGCAAATCCAACAATCAAACATGCCGTCAAACTGCGTCAGCGGTCACATCGCGACGAGTGCGGGCAGATGCTGGTCGAAGGCTACCGTGAATGCAAACGTGCGCTGGATAACGGATATCAGCCGATGATGCTCTTCTATTGCGAAGCGTTGTACCTCAAAAATCTCCATGAGCCGGTCATCGTTCAGCGTTGCCGGGAACTGGGCGCCGAAATCTATGCCTGTACCGCGCCGGTCTTCGAAAAGCTGGCGTACCGCGAGCGGCCGGACGGCCTTCTGATGGTCGGGCCGCATCTGACGCGAAAGCTGACCGACCTGACGTTGCCCGAGCATGCGCTGGTGGTCGTCGCGGAATCGATCGAAAAACCGGGCAACCTCGGCACGATCTTGCGCTCCGCTGACGCGGCGGGCGTGCATGCCGTGATCGTCTGCGACCGCTGTACCGACATTCACAACCCCAACGTGGTGCGCGCCTCGACCGGCACGCTTTTTTCTTTGCCGGTGATCGAAGCTTCCAGCGACGAGACGCTAACCTTTCTGCGCGAGCACGGTTTTTGCATCCTCGCCACCACTCCGCACACGGAACATCTCCACTGCGATGTGACGCTGACCGGCAATGTGGCGATCGCCGTCGGCACCGAGCAATACGGCCTGACGGAGAAGTGGATGAAGGCCGCAGACCTGCGCGTCCGCATCCCGATGCTGGGTTTGGCGGATTCGCTCAACGTGGCCTCCGCCACGACGATTCTGCTTTTTGAGGCCGTGCGTCAGCGTATCGCCGCAGGTCAAGTAAGCGTGCCTCCCGCCGAGGCTTGGCATGGCGAAGAGACGTTCGACGCCTGAACCTCACCCTTGCGTTGCCCGGTCCGCCGAAGGCGGACGGCGGCATATGATCGCTCAATCAAATTCTTCAAGACATCAGGAATACCGATGATCCCGACACGATGGATCACAGGCTCTGCTTTTCTCGCGGGACGACGGACAACGATATCCGCTCGGGAAAGCAAAGCCGCCGGTCAAAGCCGTCGGCCGCCTTTTCAGGGGCCATACCGTCTGAGCGGAGAATAAGCCGTATGATCACCGCCATTCTATCATCCATTCTGCCGGTCTGCCTTCTGATGGTTCTCGGGGCCGTGCTCAGTCATTTCCGTTTCCTGCCGGAAGCGTTTTTCTTCCAGATGAATCGCCTGGGATTCTGGGTGCTGCTCCCCACCCTGCTTTTTTGTTCCATCGTTAAAGCGCCCATAGCGGCGGGGGGAATCGGCATGAAGATCGGCCTCGTGCTGTGCATCTGTTCAGTGGCGATCACCCTCATCGGCTGGCTGATAACGCGGATGATGCGGCTTCCCGACGGTTCCGCGCGAGCGTTCA
The DNA here is from genome assembly GCA_964612775.1 of uncultured Lentisphaeraceae bacterium. Lineage (GTDB taxonomy): Bacteria > Verrucomicrobiota > Kiritimatiellia > RFP12 > UBA1067 > DAOPZC01. The sequence continues at coordinate 4,489 of CAZTDL010000016.1, read as the reverse complement.
TGCAGGCGGCCATGCGCGGCAATCTGGCCTATACCGCCCTGCCGGTCATGCTCTACACGTTCGGCGCAGGCAGCAAGTCTGCCGCCATCGCCTCTTTCGCCTTAGCCCCGGCCATCCCTTTCTACAATTTTCTGGCCGTACTTATCCTAACGGAACGGGGAGGGTCACATCGCGGCAATCTTGCGCGAGCGGCCTTGACGATCCTGCACAATCCGCTGATCATCGCCTGCCTGCTGGGTCTGTTCATTCTGAAGAGCGGCCTGAATATCTCCGCAGTCCTTTTCAATGCCCTGGACACGTTAGGCCAAGCCGCACTGCCCTGTGCCCTTCTGGCGCTGGGCGCGGGGCTAAAACCGGACCGTATGCGCGCGGCGTTCCGTCCCGCCGCCGTCGCCACCGTCTTGAAGTTGTTGGTCATGCCCGCGATCGGTTATGCCTTGGCCATGGCCATCGGTTTCCGCAGCGACACGCTCGTGATCACCTTGCTCTATCTGGCCAGCCCTTGCGCGGTCACCTCCTACGTCATGGCCGACCAGATGGGGGCCGATAAAGAGCTGGCCGGCTCGGCCATCGCACTCAGTACCCTATGCTGCCTGCCGGTCATGGCCCTCATCCTTTTTTTGTTCCGCTAACGGACAGTCCTCAGAAAGCTCAACCTCCATGTCTACCCCGTATCCGATTATCCTGGGCTCCGTCTCTCCCCGGCGCAAAAAGATCCTGCGTGCGCTGGGCTGCACGTTCGCCGTTTCCACCGCCGACGCCGACGAGATCCACGATGCCGCCGATCCGGTCAACACGGTGGTGACCAACGCGCTTGAAAAATTTCGCGCCTGCCGTCTGCGTCACCCGGACGCGGCTCTGATCACCGCCGACACGCTCGTCTGGTTTGAAGGCCGACTCATCGGCAAGCCGATCGATCTCGAGGAGGGCGCTCGTTTTCTCCGCGCTTTCTCCGGACACACGCAGATCGTTTATACCGGCGTCTCGCTCGGCATGCCGAATCAGGAACCCGAGATTCGCGTCGAAGCCTCCTCCGTACGTTTCAAGGTCCTTTCCGAGGAAACGATCCGAAACTATCTGCAAAAGACGCGTCCGCTTGACCGTGCGGGGGCCTACGATATCGATGAAAACGGCGAGCTGTTGATTGCCGGCTACAGCGGCTCTTACACCAATATCATGGGACTGCCCGAAGCACCCGTGCGCGATTGGCTCGTCGCGCACAAACTCATTTGACGGCAATCGCCTCGATCTCGACCTTCGCACATTTCGGCAAGCGGGCGACTTGCACCGTTGACCGTGCGGGCGTATGGTTGCCGAAGAGATCGCCGTAGACTTTGTTGACGGCGGGGAAGTCACCGATATCCGTCAGAAAAACCGTGGTTTTAACCACCTTGTCCAATCCGGCACCCGCCGCCTCCAAGACAGCGCGAAGATTCAGGATCACTTGCCGAGCCTGCTCAACGGCACCCGCCATCTCGATGTTGCCGGTGGCGGGATTGATCGGAAGCTGTCCCGAACAGAAAATCATTCCGTTCACTTCAATCGCCTGAGCGTAAGGGCCAACCGCCTCAGGTGCGGCTTGCGTTTGGATCGTTGTCATGAACAAGAGTATTCAAAAACCGCACCTCAAAGTAAACATAGTTTTCTGCGCTGAACACAATATGACACACCCCCACACGATAACGTCTGGAAAAATCGATTTGAGCCGGAGAATAAGCCTTAGCCCTCGCGCTTGCCGTCCCATGACGTTTTGAAACAGACCGCACGCGCTTCAAGTTTCAGGTTTCCAGTCCCTTCCCGTCTCTGTTAAGCTGTTCGCATGAAGAACAAGAACATCGCATTGCTGATCGACTGCGAGAATACCAGCCGAGAAGCCCTGGAGCCGGTTCTGAACGAACTCGCGAAGTACGGTGTCGTAAATATCCGTCGCGCCTACGGCGATTGGAAGAGCCGCCAGCTGAAAAACTGGGAAACGCATTCGCTGCTCTTCGCCCTCAAGCCCGTGCAGCAGTTCGGTTATACCAAGGGCAAAAACGCCACCGATGCCGCGATCATTATCGATGCGATGGACATTCTCTACACCAACGCGGTCGATTGCTTTGCCGTTATGAGCAGCGACAGCGATTTCACGCCGCTCGTGGTGCGCTTGCTGGAAAGCGGCAAGGAGGTCTTCGGTTTCGGACAGAAAAAAACGCCCGCGCCCTTTGTAAAGGCCTGCTCGCAGTTCATCTTTACCGAAGATCTGATCTCCGCCGCACGCGAACGCGAAGAAGAGGTCAAAGGCGAAACAGGCGCAATCAAGCCCGCCGCAGAGACGGTGAAGGTCATGATCGAACAGGACAAACCCGTCCAGATAACCAAAAATGAACTGCGCGGGAAAGCGGGTTTAATTCGTCTGCTGCGCCTCGCCTGCGAAAACACGGCCGATGACGACGGATGGTCTCCCGTGGGGCAAGTCACGCAGTATATCGCGAACCAAAAGTCATACTCACCGGTCAATTACGGATTCAGAAGGTGGAGCGATCTTGTGGAAACCACGGAACTTTTCGAAATCGAACGGCGTAACGGAACGGCGATGTACATCCGCGACAAACGCAAAAAGACGGTGCCCATCATAAAAAAATAAGGGAACAGCCCGCAATGCCCTCACGCGCCCGTCTCTTTCTTCACGCACAGACTGTTGTTGCCCTGTTTGTGACCGTTCACACGACCCTTCTCGCGGGTGCGCTGGGGGACTATGTCCGGAAACAGGACGACAGTTTTTCTTGGCGGATAAGCGAAAAAAAGATGATGGATGGCCTGGAAGTCACCACGTTGGATTTGACCTCTCAGACGTGGCACGGTGGACGTTGGACGCACACCCTTTATATCGCCCGGCCGCCCAAATTACGCAATCCCGACACGGCCTTTCTCGAGATCACTCACGAGGCGGGCAAGCATACGCTCCCGAGGGCCAAGCTGCTGGCCGAACGCAGCGGAACGCTGGTCGCCGTCGTGACCGACGTCCCCAACCAGCCGCTTTACGACAACAAGTGCGAGGATGCCCTCATCGCCTACACGTTTGAGCAATATCTGAAAACCGGCGATGAGACTTGGCCGCTCCTGTTGCCGATGGTCAAAAGCGCCGTGCGTGCGATGGATGCGGTACAAGCGTGGGCGCTCGCCGAAAGAAAGCAAAACGTCGCGCGCTTCGTCGTTTCAGGCGCATCGAAACGCGGCTGGACGACCTGGCTCACAGGCGCGGCGGATAAACGCGTGTGCGGCATTGCGCCGATCGTGATCGATATGTTGAACATGAAGGTGCAGGCCCGGTGGTCGCAGCGGGTCTACGGTCGGCAAAGCGAAAAAATCAACGACTATACCGAGTTGGGCCTCGTGGAGAAAATGCACCTGCCCGCCATGGTCGCCTTGCGCGGCATCGTTGACCCTTACAGCTATCGTGACCTCTTCACCATGCCCAAACTGATCCTCCTCGGCACCAATGATCCCTATTGGACCGTGGATGCCCTGCGCAACTATTGGGACGGCCTCCCCTCTCCCAAGATGGTTTATCAAGCGCCTAATGCGGGGCACGGCGCAGGCGGAACTCCTGACGCGATCCAGACTCTTGCGGCATTCCTTCAGATGATGGCGGACCGTCAGACGCCGCCGCAGATGACGTGGCAGTTGGAAGGAAAAGGCGATGCGTCACTCACGGTCACGACCGACCAGCCCGCAAAGCAGGCGAGGCTTTGGACCGCGCATTCCCCCACGCGGGACTTCCGCAAGGCCATGTGGTCAGACAGGCCGTTGACGTTGGACGCCGACGGCAAACGCGCCTCGGCAAAGGTGCTGCACCCGGTCGGCGGATACACCGCGTTCATGGCCGAGATGACTTTCGCAACCACATCCGGCGATACCGTTTACCGACTTTCCACGCAAGTTCAGGTAACGCCAGACCTTTAGCATGTAACGTCATACAGATAAGGCACGGCCTCGGGACAGGCGGCGTTCCCGAGACGCCGGACCAATAAAAGAAGGATTCAAAAGATGCATCCAAAGTTGATCGCCTGTGCTGCAGGCTTGCTCGCCACAGTCGCCTTCGGCCAAACGGCTGCGATAAAAACCGCGAACATCCGCGTGCGAGACCCCTTCATCTATGCGGATGCGAAAACCTCCACCTATTTCCTCTACGCCCAAGCGGCCAACCGGGCAGGAAGAAAATTCCAGGGCGTCGAAGTCTACACCAGCGCCAACCTCGCGGAATGGACCGCACCGCAGCCGGTGCTCACCTTGCCTAATGACTTGGGGGCCTCCATGGTCTGGGCACCGGAAATGCACGCCTGCAACGACGCTTATTATCTCTTCGTGACCCTGACCTTCAATACGAAAGTCTCGACCGAAAAACCGGTGACCGCGAAAGATTGGCCCCCGATGTTCAAGCGCGGCACGTGGATCTTCCGCGCCGATTCGCCGAAAGGACCTTTCAAGCCTTTAAAAAACACCTCGC
>CAZTDL010000015.1:0-20664 GCA_964612775.1 uncultured Lentisphaeraceae bacterium | reverse complement strand
GGTGTTTCGGGGGGAGACCGGATATACACCCGCCGTTTTCCGGAAACACTTTATGGAGAAGACCCCCTCCGAGGCATCTTTCTGAAGTATGGCGTTAAAAGAAAATGCGCACGCGTTCCCCCTTTTTGTCTCCCTTTTCGCGCTTAAATGATGTAATCTGCCAACTGTTTTTGAAAGTCTTAGACAATCATGCCAGTTCTTGCGCTGATATTTTTTTTATGTGCCGCGCTTTTCGCCCGGGCAGCTGAAGTGTATCCAAAGCCGGACTGGCGGGATGCACCCGATCCGCTCGCAAGCCCGCATGCGGTACAGGGGGGCATTTTGCGTTTCGCCGCCTTTCAGCCCCCTAAAAGCCTGAACGCCTACATCGACAACAACACGTATACCCGCCAATGCTTCGGCATGATGTACGAGACGCTGCTTGGCGTTGACTCCATCACAACAGAGTTTGTTCCGCTTCTGGCAAGGCGTTGGATCATCTCTGATGACCAGCTCACCTATACTTTTGAACTCGATCCGACCGCCTTATGGAGTGACGGTAAGCCCGTTACGGCGGCGGACGTAAAATGGACTTTCGACCAAATCATGGATCCAAAGAATGCCACAGGATCCGCGAAAGTGTCCCTTGGCGTTTTCAACTCGCCGGATATCCTCGGAGCGCGCACCATCCGCTTTCACGCGAAAGAGAGCCATTGGCGCAACCTTCTTGCGCTCGGCGGTTTTGAGATCATGCCTAAGCACGCCTTTGAAGCGCAGGATTTCAACAAACTCGATTTCGATAATCCCGTCGTTTCGGGGCCTTATATTTTGAGTTCAGTCAAGGAACAGATCGAAATACGCATGTCGCGGCGTTCGGACTGGTGGGCAGCCAAACACCCTGCCATGCGCAACACGATGAACTTCGACACCATCGTTTTTCGCTATTTCACAAGCAATGAAAACGCCTTCGAAGCCTTCAAAAAAGGCCAGGTGGACGCGTATGCCATCTATACTGCGCGTATTTGGGCAAATGAAACCATCGGCGAGAAATTTGACAAGAACTGGATCGTCAAACGCCGTGTTCGCAACCACAATCCTGTGGGTTTTCAAGGGTTCGCAATGAACATGCGTCGTCCTCCTTTCGATGACCTGCGCGTGCGGAAAGCCCTCGCTCATTTGGTCGATCGCGAGACGATGAACAAAACTATGATGTTTAGCACCTATTTTCTCCACCGTTCCTATTTCGAGGACCTCTACGACAGCGCGCATCCTTGTGCCAACGAGTCTTTTGATTTCAACATAGCCAAAGCCAAGTCGCTTTTGCATGAGGCAGGCTATACGCCCAACCCGCAGACAGGTATTCTCGAAAAGGAGGGCCGCCCCTTAGCATTCAGTTTCCTTACGCGAGACGGGGGGACCGACAAGTTCCTTGCGCTCTGTTCCGTAGCCTTCAAGGAAGCCGGCATTAAAATGACGATTGATCGAAAAGACTTCGCCTCATGGATGCGCGACATGGACGCATATAATTTCGACATGACGTGGGCTTCATGGGGTGGCTCGCTGTTCCGTGACCCGGAAAGCATGTGGCTTTCCAAAGAAGCTGATCGTCCCTCCGGCAACAATATTACCGGATTTAAGGATCCTCGCGTCGACGCGCTCATTGAGAAGCAAAAAACCATGTTGAGCGTTACGGCTCGTAATGCCATTTACCGTGAGATTGACGCACTCGTCGCCTCGTCTGTTCCCTATGTGCTGCTGTGGAACACCGATTCGATCCGCCTGCTCTACTGGGACACCTTTGGCACGCCTGATACCGTACTGTCAAAGTTCAATGACGAACGTTCGTTATTAAGTTATTGGTGGTATGACGAGAACTCTGCATCCGAGCTGAAAGCCGCGATGTCCACCGGCGATGTCTTGCCTCAACGTCCCGTCATCGTTGATTTCGACTCCACCTTCAGCCGTCGTTCTGCACGCCCCTAGTCTTTCTTTCACCGGCCCCGATTCCGCTTTTATGGTTTTATTCTCCGCCAACAAACTGAAACATCCAACTTTAATAAGGTTTCACCATGTTCCCCATTAAGCTTGACCGTCCGCTTGTCGTTTTCGACATTGAAGCCACCGGCATCAGTGCGCGCGCTGACCGCATTATCGAACTTGCCTGCATTCGCATTGATCCCGACGGGACCGAAACGAATGGTTATTGGCTGCTCAACCCCGGAATCCCTATTCCCGTCGAGACAACCGCCATTCACGGCATTACCGACGAGATCGTGCGAGACCTGCCGACCTTCAAGGATAAGGCGTTGGAAATTCTTACTTTTTTCGGAGATGCCGATTTCGCGGGGTTCAATGCTGGACGTTTCGATATCCCCATGCTTGCCGAAGAGTTTACGCGTGCCGGAATTCCGTTCGATCCCGACCGTCGCCGTCTACTCGACGCACAGCGTATTTTTCACACGAGAGAGCCGAGGGATCTCTCTGCTGCACTCAAATATTATTGCGACCGCGACCATACCGATGCGCATGGCGCCGAAGCCGACGTGCGTGCCACCCTTGATGTGATTATCGGTCAGTTTAAACGCTACACCGACCTTCCGCAGGACATCGAAACACTTGATCGCACCTTTAACCCTATCGACCCGTTCAACGCAGACCGTTCGGGACGTCTGCGCTGGGTTGACGGTGAAATCGCCGTGAACTTTGGCAAGAAAAAAGGCGCGAAACTCAAGGATTTGGCAACGGATGATCCCGGCTTTCTGAAATGGATCATCAAGAATGATTTTCCCCAGGACACTCGCACAATCTGCGAAAACGCGCTGAAAGGTGTTTATCCCAGTCCACCGCGTCTTAAAGCCGATGTCGCACGTTAAAAGAGGTCTGAAAACAGAAGCGTTTTCACGATGGGATGATTAGATTAAGCAGATTGCCGGAAAGCTGACTTACCCGACTCAAAAACACGGTTTCATCGGCATGAGCATGGCGAACGTCGCGGCCGCTTGACACACCGCGACGTTCGCCAGAAGCGGCAGCCCCCCCCCTACACTAAAGCCCGTTCACAGTACTGAACGCATTTCCCGACTTCTTTTACGGCATTGGATTCCTTAGGAATCGGGTACTCCAACTCGATGTCGGCCGGAATGTTCAACCTGTTGCTTTTGAGGTACTGCAGCGCGGCTACAACCGGCGTGTTTCCCTCGCCAAACGGCATGTTGGAGCCCTTGTTTGCTTTGTTTTTACGGTCTTTGATATGCAGGCTAATAAGACGATCACGGTATTTCTCGATTATTCCCAACACGGAATCGTCGTTTGCCGCCGTGTAATGGCCGATATCGAGATTGATGCGGAGATTTTTGCCATAGGACAAAATCGGTCCGTCGTATGTCGTCGCGTTGATTTGCGTGTGGTTATGAAAACCGATCATAATCCCCTGCTTATCTGCGATCGGTCCAAGACGTTTTGCCGCTTCCTCTGAAATTTCTCGTGTGATGGCCTTAGCACCGAGAGCTTTGGCGACGCGAAAATAGTAATCGATCTGTCCGTCGGACATATTCTTGTCGCCGATATCACCGAATTTGACGATGTGAATGCCGACGCCTGCATCCTGATACATTTTTCGTAACGCCACAAATTTATCCATCGACACTGCCAGTCGCCAATCGAGTATCGATTTGGCCTGTACGGGGTCTTTGGCGTTGCCGCCGGGAAAGCCCGCATACGACTCCGCAGTATTGCCCATCAGCTCTATCGAACTGATGCCGCTGCCGACAACATGTTGCAAGACCGCAACCGCCGTACTCGGCATCGAACGGTAACTGTACGTGATGGTTCCTATCTGCACCCCGCCGAATACGGAGTTCGGTTTAACGTCGGCCCCCAAGATTTTGCCAGGTACAATGGTTACGGCGCCTAACGTCGCAACGCCACCTAAAAACGTTCTTCGAGAAACCATTCGATCATGCATGCGCATTATCTCCCCTTCTTGACCCCTCTAATCCGAATCAACGCCATCTTTTGTCCTCAACACTCGTTGAAAACAGAATGTAACGGTTAAAAGAGTAGAACATCTGTTACGCAATTTCAATAACGATGAACCTATCGGCCGGGGAAGCGGCGTTAGGCCGACCGTGTTGATTTCGCCCTTTAAATAAGGCGGAAGCTCGCCCTGTTTTCTCGGTCGAGGAATGAAAAAGCGCCGAAAACAAAGGGGTTGCAGAAAGTGAGGGGGTGTTTTCAGTTCTGTCAACCCCGCAGAATACGGGGTGACAAAAAACGGAGGGACACCCGCCGGGATAAATAGCAGACAAACGACTCTGCGGCATGCCCGACGCTACTGCGCTCTCGCAGCCCGCCGTAAGGAGCACAAAATCAGCCGAAACGCCCGTTCTCCGTACCAAGCTGAAAAACGGGAGATAGTTGTATTGAATAAGGTGTTGCCTTTATTCAGCTTCCCACATAATATAAGAAAAAATATTTCGATTTTCGGTTGTGGTTTGTCGGCCAACTTTTGTAAAAAGACGAAGGAATATGAGATGAAAAACATGAGAACGGTTGGTTTCGTTGCCGCAACACTTATGGCCATTGTTGCTTCTGCGCAAGTATCCACCACTAACACGTGGGACGCGGATATAGGCACAAGTGGTGCGCAGGACGGTTCTGGAACGTGGACCGCGAACATGTCAGACACCCACTGGTGGAACAATTCAAACGTCAACACAAACTGGGATAATAGCGTCCCCCCTGACCTCACCATCATAGGATCGGGCTCCGGCGTGGCTGGCACGATCGCATTGGGTGATCCTATCACGGTCGGACATCTTAGATTCAACGCCCCCGGCTCTGGCAGCTACACCCTTGAGGGTAACGGCAATCCCCTGTCCTTCGGCATCACCAACCCGCTTCTGTGGGTCTCCACGGGCGTGACTGTCACAAATCGGGTCAACAGCGATAATAACACGCGCGACCTCAATATCAGCGGCGGCGGCTCGTTCGTTTTTGCCGGCACGAACATCTTTCATTCCGTCGACGTGATGGATGCACAAACAACTTGGTATGGCATCACGGGAGGCGTCGCCGGGACCACGATCACGATCCCGTCCGGCGCCTCGTTTAGAACCGTTGGGTATCCTCCCGTTTATCAATATAATACCTTCGGTTTCCGTTTGCGCGATGCGGCCACCCTGAATGTCAGCGGTGTGTTCAACACTTCGGCCAGACTGGGTGGCCATTCGAGTGAGGACTGGTTCACGATAAATATCAATCCGGGAGCGGTTGTGACGAATACGAGCGACACTTTGCTCGGCTGGAATTCCTACGCGACGTTGAACGTGAACGGCGGAACCATGGTGGCTGCGGGCGGGGTTTTTCATCAGGACGGCAGCATTGGCTATCTCAACCTGAACGGAGGAACGCTCGAGACCCCTCATGTTTGGATGAGCGCTGCTGCCGGTCAAACGTTTTACGTCGCATTCAACGGAGGAACGCTGAAAGCCTCGTCCGGTGCCCTCCTTGACGAGAATTCGGATAAGAGTTGTCTTTCCACGTATCAGGTGAAGAATGGCGGAGTGATGGTCGACTGCAACGGCTATAACCCTGAGGCGATTTTGTCGTTCACAAGGATGGGTGCCGGAGGCTTGTCCAAACTGAGTTTGGGTACGCTGTCCTTCTCCGGCGGCTCTTATACCGGCGCGACAACGGTCACGGCTGGAACTCTGAACTTGAATTTCAATAGACGCGCCGCTTGGGTCGCGCGGGATGCGGTTAGTGACTTTTATGACCCGACGTCCCGATTGGTTCTGAATGGCGGCAACTTCACTGTCACCGGCCGGGCCGCCGCGCCCTCCGTCACCCGGAGTTTCCTGGTCGGCGAATCGGTGAAAAATTTTTGCGCGCGATCTGGCAGCACGAGCGGTTTGGTCGCGGGGATGCCGGTTTCAGGGCCGCACATTCCGGCCGGAACCTATATTACATATATCAAAGATTCGTCTAAGGTATCACTGAGCAAAGCCGCGACCAACGCAACGGCCGCAACCGTTGCGTTGACCTTTAGCGGTGTGACGAACACGACATGGCAGACGATTGATCGCGTTGAATTGTTGCAGGATGCGACCATCACCGTGAACGCGAACGGCGGGCCGGGAACGACGCTTTCCGTTGGCGCCATTACGGGTGTTGGCGGCCTTACAAAAAACGGCACAGGAATGTTGTCGCTTACAGGCACGAACACTTACGGCGGCGCGACCCTGATTCAGGGAGGAATCGTGAAGTTAACTTCGTACGTGACTGTTACCAATGCCTCTTTCGAAATACACGATCCGCTGACCGAACATCCTCCATATGGTTTTTTTGATACGCCGGCCAATGCGTTTTGGACCTTTTCAAGCGCCGGTATAGCCGCGTTGGGTTCCACATGGGTGAATAGCAGTGCCGTAATTGACGGAGCCTGTGCCGCTTTCATACAGGCAAACGCTACGGACGGTGTGGCTTCCACAACTTTCTCGGCACCTTCTGACGGCTTGTATAACATTTCTTTTATTGCTGGAAAACGTTTAAATATGCCAGCCTGCGCGCTTTCAGTGGAAATTGACGGCATCAATCATTTTGGGTTTACCGCGGCCGAGTTGTTCAATGAATGGGGAGACCTGTTCTCGGGAAATGTCGATCTCTCAAGCGGCTCGCATACCTTAACTTTCAGAGGACTTTACACAGGGGTTGACACCGGTATCTGGATCGATCGGATTAAAATCGCCACGAGGGAAGGCAACGGGATCGTCGGCCGTTTGCCAGCAAGTGCCGTGGTCGGCGTGGCGTCGAACGCCGTCTTGGATCTGGGAGGTAGCGCGCAGACCTTGGCCCAACTCAGCGGATATGGGCTGGTCACCAATGGGACACTGACGGTCACAAACAGGATCGCGCCTGGAAACACGAATGTGATCGGCACGCTGACGCTCGCGACCGATACAACACTGAGCGGGACTCTTTTTGTCGACACCTCTATCAGCGGAACGAACGATCTTCTCAAGGTTCAAGGCAATCTGAATCTGACGGGAGCGACCCTTCAGATTCACGACGTGAATCAGCTTCGATCAAGCACGTCGTACGTGATCGCAACCTGCCTGCCGGGCGGGCTAACCGGCGTGTTCACGTCAACAAATCTTGTGGCCAGATTGTGGCATGTCGTTTATGACAATATCAAAGGCGAAGTACGGTTGGAGATGATCCGCGGCACGCTGATCCAACTCAATTGAGTGGCTGATTCGGCCATCAGGAAGGGCCACGTGTTATGACCTCTTTCTTGTCATCATGGGCCGGTGAATGTTTTGCCGTTCCGCCCGTTGATCGATTCCGCCGAGACGTGTGTCTTACCCCTTAGGGGGGGTGCCGCAATGTCTACTATGCTCTGCCTGTTGACGCGCCAAGCGGTGCGTCAACAGGAATGACGACTGCACATCCCCCCTTCAAGAGTCTTAACCGCATCAGCCGGGAGACGTTTTGCTTCGCGTTTTCACATTCACAGAGGTGAAAGCTCTGACAGCCTTGCCGGAACCACACCGCGGACAACTTGGCTTCACTCCCTTCACATATTCCGCCAGCGCTATAGTCATCGCAAAGCGTTTCCCGCACGATGCACAACGGTATTCATAAGTCGGCATAACTCAAACCCTCCTTTCAGAATGGTCGAACGTCGTTCAAAAATTCAACAACGCCTTGGTCAGGACGACCTACACGTCGTGTGACTGCAATCGGTTCTGCTTATCCTTTGCGATTTTAGCATGTTTGGCATCGATCTGTTTCAGCGCTTTCGCCTTTTCCTTCTTGCCTTTCTTGTCGCCCATGGGATATCTCCTTTTCAGCCTCAGCCCCGCTCAGGGGCATTGAGGAAGTCACAGCATTTACGCGTCTTATAGCGTGCCCATTTTTAATATTCGCGAATCGGGTTCAGATGGAACAGAGGCGTTCCACGTCCAGTTTCGAACTTCGGGCATGTCTTCGCCATATCGTCGAATATAGGCCTTATGATCAAGGATACGGTCTCGAAGCCATTGCTTGACATATACGGCACGTGTTCCCAACCCGGGCACACGGTCAATCACATCATTTGCCAAATGGAAGCGGTCTAAATCGTTCATCACCGTCATGTCAAAAGGCGTTGTGGTCGTGCCTTCCTCCTTGTAGCCTCGCACGTGCAGATTTTTGTGGCTTGCGCGACGATACATGAGACGATGGATGAGCAAGGGATACCCGTGAAAAGCAAAAATAATGGGTTTGTCCGTCGTGAAGAGCGCATCGAAATCCCTGTCGCCCAAGCCGTGCGGATGTTCGCTTTGCGGCTGCAGCTTCATCAAATCCACGACGTTAATCACCCGAACTTTCAATTCTGGGAGATGTTGCCGCAGCAAGGCTACGGCTGCAAGTGTTTCAAGTGTCGGGACATCGCCGCAACACGCCATAACAACGTCAGGTTCACAGCCTTTGTCGTTGCTGGCCCATTCCCAGATGCCGATCCCGGCGGTACAATGCTTTATTGCGGAGTTCATGTCGAGCCACTGCGGTGCCGGCTGTTTGCCCGCGACGACCACATTAACATAATTGCGGCTGCGCAAGCAGTGATCCGTCACAGACAGCAACGTGTTCGCATCCGGCGGCAAATAGACGCGAATGATTTCCGCCTTCTTGTTGACCACATGGTCAATGAAACCGGGGTCCTGATGGCTAAACCCGTTGTGGTCTTGACGCCAGACGTGCGAAGAAAGCAGATAGTTCAGGGATGCGATGGGCCTGCGCCAAGGAATGCGACTACTTGCCTTTAGCCATTTTGCGTGTTGGTTGAACATCGAATCCACAATGTGGATGAAGGCCTCATAACATGAAAAGAATCCATGCCGTCCCGTCAACAGATAACCTTCCAACCAGCCTTGGCACTGATGCTCGCTTAACATTTCCATCACCCGTCCATCGGGGGCGAGCTTCTCATCGCCATCGAGCCGTTCCGCCATCCAGGTCCGATTTGTGATGTCGAGAACGTCCTGCCATCGATTGGAATTGTTTTCGTCAGGACTGAACAGGCGGAAATTCTTGCTCTCCAGATTATCCTTCATCACGTCGCGGAGAAACCGGCCCATAACACGCGTAGCCTCGGCAACGGACGTGCCGGGATTTTGAACCTCTACCGCGTACGCACGAAAATCCGGCATGCGTAAATCGTGTAACAGGAGCCCGCCGTTGGCGTGCGGGTTGGCACTCATGCGGCGTGAGCCTTTGGGGGCAAGATCCGCGATTTTTGGACACAGTTTTCCGGTTTCGTCAAACAGTTCCTGTGGACGATAACTCCTCATCCATTTTTCCAAAAGCTTCACATGTCCCGGATGGCTCATATCGCCCATGGGTACCTGATGTGAGCGAAACGTGCCTTCCGTGGGTTTTCCATCCACACATTTCGGCCCGGTCCATCCCTTGGGAGACCGCAAGATGATCATCGGCCAGCGAGGACGTTCCATCAGGCCCATCGCACGAGCCTTACTTTGAATGCGCTGTATTTCCGTGATGGCCCTATCAAGCGTAGCCGCCATAAGCTGATGCATGTCCGCAGGGTTGTCGCCTTCGACGAAGTACGGCATATATCCGTAACCTCGAAAAAGGGCTTCCAATTCGTCATGCGGGATACGGGCCAATACCGTGGGCCCCGCGATTTTATAACCGTTCAGATGCAGGATCGGCAGCACGGCGCCGTCACAAACTGGATTGAGAAATTTGTTCGAATGCCAGCTTGTTGCGAGAGGACCGGTTTCCGCTTCACCATCGCCCACAACACATGCGACGATCAGACCAGGATTATCAAAGGCGGCTCCAAATGCATGCGAGAGCGAATAGCCTAATTCACCTCCCTCATGAATCGATCCGGGCGTCTCCGGCGCGACATGACTCGGAATTCCGCCCGGAAATGAAAACTGCTTGAAGAGTTTCCTGATTCCGTCCTCGTCTTGCGAAATCGTTGGGTACGTCTCACTGTATGTACCCTCCAGATAGGCATTCGCTACCAGTCCGGGGCCTCCGTGTCCTGGCCCTGCAATGTAAATGACATTGAGGTCGCGTGCTTTGATCACGCGATTCAAATGCACATAAATGAAATTCAGTCCCGGCGTTGTTCCCCAGTGACCCAGCAGCCGCGGCTTGATGTGCTCAAGTTTGAGAGGCTTTTTCAGCAACGGGTTGTCATAGAGGTATATCTGGCCAACCGATAGATAGTTTGCGGCACGCCAATAGGCATCCATGCTGTTCAATAAATCAGGAGCCAATGTTTTTCTAAACGAACGGGATGAGAGGGTTTTCATAATTGTTTTCCGCATGTTTTTATTTTACATGTCCTAGCCCCTTTTGGCAATCCTCCGTATCGTTAAATTGGAGGCGAACAAACCGCGCTCAGCGCTGATGATTAGTTCAGTCGCTTTAATCGACAAAAAAAACGGTTACGACTTTCCGTCACCGGTATGCGAACGTTTGTTAGCATTCCAGCGATCATCGTACGCATAAGTTCACTTTCGCGTGTTTAATATGCCATTGCGCCCTATTTCAGATTTAGCTATCCTTTTCTCATGAAACCATATACTACTCATGACTTGACTCCGCGTGTTGGAAGAATGGAGCAACTGGCTTCGATTCGACGTCTCGTATCGGATGACGGCAAAGGTCGGGGGATGCGCGTATTGGAAGTCAACAACGGAAGCGGTCTTGCCTTTACGGTCTATCCTGATCGCGGTATGGATATCGGGCAAGCCTATTACAAGGGCATACCGCTGGCTTGGGTTTCACGCAATCGTGAAGTTGCGCCAACCTATTACGATTCGGAGAGCTGCGAATGGCTTAGGTCATGGGGGGGCGGTCTTCTCACCGGTTGCGGCCTGATTAATGTCGGTGGCCCTAACACCGTAAACGGCGAACGCCATGGCCTGCACGGGCGGCTTAGCCATATCCCCGCAGAAGAGGTAAACACCTTTTCAGACTGGACTGAAGACGGCGTTTACACGTTAAGCGCGAGTGGACGCATGTGCCACGGCAAGGTGTTCGGTGAGAACCTCGTGCTCACACGACACATCGCGACCGCCTTGGGCGAAGCGTCCATCACCATTCGCGACACCGTTGAAAACAAAGGATTCGCGCCGTCACCAGTCATGTTGCTCTACCATATGAATCTCGGTTGGCCGCTCGTCGATGCCGGCGCGACGCTTGAAGCGACTGAACACAAGGTTACCCCGCAAAACGAATATTCCGCAAACGGCCTTTCCGAATGGTCCAAAATTTCCGATCCCATCCCCGGGTTTTCCGAACAAGTGTATTACCATTCGCTGCCTAAAAATCGCCAAGGGGTAGCCTCGATTCGGCTCGTGAATCCGAAGCTCAAAATCGCTTTTCATATCGCCTATCGCGTCGCCGAACTTCCTTACCTTGTCCAATGGAAAATGATGGGGCAAGGTGAATACGTTGTGGGACTTGAACCCGCAAACTGTTATCCTGAAGGCCAAGAACAAATCGCAAAACGCGGACTGCTCCGGCAGTTAAAGGCCGGTGAAAAGATCGAGACGTTTCTGAAGCTTTCCATTGAGAGTCTTGCGTGAGTTCAAGTCGCCTCAATCAGGTCTTTTGACCTTGAAGAAGGAAATGGTGTATTATCAGCGCCATGTTTCTGCCTTGCACATCGGCTGAGATCGAACGTCTGGGGTGGGATGCGCCAGATGTGATTCTGGTTTCAGGTGACGCCTATATTGACTCACAGTACTCGGGTGTAGCGGTGATCGGGCGTGTTCTTGCGTCGGTCGGTTTTCGTGTCGCCATCATTCCGCAGCCCGACATCTCTACATTGGACGATATCCGCCGCTTTGGACAACCGAAACTTTTCTGGGGCGTCTCCGGCGGTTGCGTTGACTCCATGGTGGCAAACTATACCGCTACCGGAAAAAAGCGTCATCAGGACGATTTTACGCCGGGCGGCGATAACAACGCGCGTCCTGACCGCGCCGTTATCGCTTATTGCAATCTTATCCGTTCCGCATTTAAGCCCTGTAAAACCATCGTAATCGGCGGCATCGAAGCCAGCCTGCGAAGGATTGCACACTACGATTATTGGTCTGACACCGTGCGGCGCCCCATCCTTTTCGACGCAAAAGCGGATGTTCTCATTTACGGCATGGCCGAACGTACGATCACGTCCTTTGCTCGCGCTCTGCGTGACAAGCGCGAATGGCGTTCGCTGCGAGGACTCTGTTATGCCAGCCCTGCTGATTCGAAAACGTTGCCACAAGGTGCACTCGCTCTGCCGGACTTCTCGGCTGTCGCGGCGAAAACCGAAGAGGGACGTCTCGCTTTTTTGGAGATGTTCAAGATGTTTGCCGTCAACCAGGATGCTCGAACGGCGAAACCGTTACTGCAACGTGTCGATACGCGCTGTCTGGTACACAATCCACCTGATCTGCCCCTTTCGACCAGTGAGCTTGATGCCGTCAGCGCTTTGCCCTTCATGCTTGAAGCGCATCCCGCCCACACCGCCAAGGGAAAAGTGCGTGCACTCGACACCATCCGCTTCTCAATCACAACCCACCGCGGTTGTTATGGAGAATGTAATTTTTGCGCCATCGCCATCCATCAGGGACGGCGCGTGACCAGCCGTTCAGAAGAATCGATCTTAGAAGAGGCTCGCCGAATGGCGCGGCATCCAAAATTCACGGGAATCATTCAGGACGTAGGCGGTCCCACCGCAAACATGTACGGTTTTGAATGCGAGCGGAAAGTCAAGCAATGCGCGTGTCCCGATACGCGTTGTCTCTATCCCTGCTGTTGTCCTGCACTCAAGCCTGATCATGCGCCTCAGATCGAGCTTTTGAAAAAACTCCGACATCTGCCCGGCGTACGTAAAGTGTTTGTCGCATCCGGTATCCGCCCCGATCTGGTCGCAGCGGATACGCGCAACGGTCAGCGTTATATCGATGAAGTCGTCGCCTATCACGTCTCAGGACAGCTCAAGTTGGCGCCGGAACATTCGGAGCAACGGGTTTTGGACGCTATGGGGAAACCCGGTAATGAATCGCTGTTATTTTTTAAAGAGCGTTTCGATGCCGCCAATAAAAAGAATGGGCTCAAGCAATTCCTGACTTACTATTTCATCGCGGCGCACCCGGAGTGCAGAGACGAGGATATGCAATCGTTAAAGCGATTCGCCCTGCAACACCTGCATCTGTCGCCGGAGCAAGTCCAGATTTTCACCCCAACGCCCTCGACATGGTCAACGGCAATGTATTACACGGGTCTCAACCCTTTTACCCAAAAGCCCGCATACGTTACACGCGGACTCCGCGCGAAACAGGATCAGAAGGATATTCTGACGCCGATCGCAAGGTAAACGTCTCGGCGCTTTTCTTCTTCTCCGTCCCTTATGGGGTTATTCCTGCATCATACAGCTTTTTGCCTGTACGAATGGCTTCATAGACAGCTTGCTCGTGTGCCTGTCGTTCCTCATATTTCTTTTCTCGCGCCAAATCATGCTTATTAGGAACGAAACCCTCCATATCGGCACGCGGCTTTTCCATCAGAAGTCGGGCACCGTCTCGGATCATCGCGAGGGCCTCGGCCTTGGCTGTTGCGTTCGTCATTACCGGCAAAAGAATACGGCTCATTTCAGGCCGTAAAAAGCTGATCATTGAGCGTTGCCGCGCGCTAAAGCTGTTGGCGATCTTAATTCCGGTCAAGGCTTGTAGGCGATTTAGCACATCGCTCGTCAACGGTGAACGGCCGCCTAAATTCTGTGGATACGCACACTCGTAACACGGATAATAGGGCGCGTTGATATCCACCCACGTGATTAATCGATCAAGCTCTTCGTGCGAAAGTTTTACGTCGGCATGCCCCTTGCGTATCTTCTGTATCAGTTTGGAGGGGTGGCTGCCCCATGTGTACGCCTGTTGAATCTCCGCCGGTCCGCCTCCGATACACGTGATGACACCCTGTGACCAGATATCCACGTACGACGTACAAAACACCACGTCTCTGTCGCCGGCCAAGTTTAATTTATCGCCTGCTTTTTTCCCATAATCATGGCATGACACGCAATGCTTATCGAAGATCGGTTGTATCTCCTTCTGAAAACTGAACAGCCGGGGCGAACCATACCATCCTTTGAGTTGATCCGGCTGTCGCTTCATGGCCTTAGGCGTCGACGCGACAGCCGGTATGTCCCCCACGCGATTCTCATGGCAACCGACGCACCCATAGGTCTCGCCGGGCTGCACAAAAATACCTGAGCGCATGGACTGCACCATCATCCCGTTTGCGTCGAGAGCCTGAAAGAAGACATAGGTGTTTGCAGGCACTTCAAAATAAGCGCTGCCATCCTCCTCGACCGGTACGAGGATGCGCTTATTTTCGAAGTTATGCCAGTTCATGCCAGGTGCCTGCGCACCTTGTCCGAACCATTCACGTCCTGACCAGTTCCGTTTCTCGGGCGACTCAACGACGCGCAGAGCCTTGATCACCCCCGGCTGAACGTTCCGCATATGCGTGCCCACATAAACGTTTTGCACGTAGAAATTGCCGAGGCCTTTCGGATTCGAGAAATTTCTTCGTACAGGGTGAGAGGGAGGCGGCGTGCGTGACCGCAACGGCATCGGGTCATAACATCCAGGGGCCTCGAAATAAACCTGCACCTCATTTCCATGCAGATCGATATAGTATAGTCCCATTTCTTCGCCTTTGCCCGTCTGCTTCGCGCATAAGAAATGACTGTCATCGAGGGGAAACGGATCTTCATATTTGCGTTTAATGGCTTTAGAGGAGTCGAAGTCTTGACCATCCGTTTTGATTCGCTTCGCAAAATCCACGGGCCATGTGCGTAAGACCGGCACTCTTCCGTCTATGCCCTTGGAGCGATCAATCAGTCCCAATGCGCCCCAAGGACGATCATGGCAAGATCCCAGAATCGCGATGCACAGATGCGTTTTGGACAACGTTCTTGCATCGATGACGCCACCGGGACTGGTGGTGTTATTGCCCCAGTAAATCGCATGGCCTGTGCCGTCCGGATAGCAGGACCACAATCCTTGGGCATCGCCGAAATTGCGATCCACGTACTCCCAGCGGTCATATAGAATGCGCCCGTCAGGCATCAGCGACGCATGACCCTCGAACAGGGTTGACTTGCCGATCTGATAGATGTTTGCACCGTCTGACGTCATTCGATACAGGTTACACATGATGTGGCGATTACACATGCAGTACTTGGGTTCGCGTGTAGACGAAAACAGGATATCGCCATCGGGCAGCCAGACGGGGTCAATATCCGACACGCCTGGCGCGGCTGTGAGTTGTATGAGTCCGGTGCCATCCACGTTCATTCTGTATATGTGGTAGTCGTCTTGTTTGTTCTTGCGCATGGAGAACACGAGCTGCTTGGCATCGAAACTGATATCCGGATCGCGTACGGTTGCCTGAACCCCCGGCGATAATAAAGTTTGGGCAACGCCGGTTTTCACATCCAGGAGTTTCAGAGCCCCCTCGGTATCGTAACTGCCCTCGTTGATCTCACACGTCTGAAACATCGTTGCGGTATTGTGATGGTCGCTGCGATATTGCTTGCGCGTAACAAATAAAAGTGGGTGATCGGCGATAAGGGGATTGTTGGCAACGAGCGCCTCATGAGCCAACGCGGCCAACGTCTCCTCGTTATCGCTCGTCTCAACGGCATCCAGTTTCGTTAGGAGAAACTTCGCCGGATAACGTGATCCGCACAGTGTCGCCAGTTCCTCAATGGCTCCGCGAACCTGATCCGCCGAAGTCCCGCCGTTCGCGCGATCCCGTTCGCGTTTTCGGGCCTTAAACCGCTTGTCGGTCGCTTCTTGATCGATCCTGCCATGACAACGCAAACTGTCCAGCGTGATGTGTCCCCAAGAACCGTTTGTACGATCCGCCACACAAAAGAACACCGGTTTTCCGACGAGTGCGGAAACCGACCAACTTCGTTTCTGCAACTTTTGACCGTTGGCTCCTCGGGCATACGCCACTTCTTTGCCGTCTAACGTGCAGAGCGCGACATAGACATCCGGTCCCGTGCCGCCGCCAACGAGCAGCGAAATATCCGGCGCGTCAAGTATCACCACAGGCGATTCAATAACGCCTTGAAAGGAGTCGTCTGGGCGTTGTCCGTCGGCGCTTTCAAGCGTCGAGAGAAAATACGTTCCCTCTTTCGTGTAAGGCGCATTTCCGTGATGTTCTTTGACGCGGTCGCTGACGATCTTGCCGAAACCGCCTTCAACGATCTGCCAGCCTTGCAGAGAACCGCATTCAAAATCAAAAACAATATCGGACGCACGGCTGGCCGCAGCGATGAAAGTCAGAGTCCCCAATAGTTCCCAAAAACACTTCATAATGTCCCCCTTCCTTTTGTCCAGTGTCCCAACAATTCAGCGGCCTGTCGATACTTCGCTAACAGACACTCATAATCAGACGCTCTCTTAACATCCGGCTCGTTTCGAATCGCGACCTCAGTGAGTGCGTCGATTTGCGTAAAATCGTTCCAGAGACCAGCCCCAACCGCGGCGACAGCGGCAGCTCCCAACGCGGCCGCCTGTTGTCCCGCTTTTGAACTGATCACCGGCATATGATACACATCAGCGAACATCTGACGCCAGAACGGACTGTTTGCGCCGCCCCCCACCAACGTCAGCGGCTCGGAAATCGGGACCCATATTCGCAACTCGTCCAACACGTTTCGCAGTCCCATTGCGACGCCTTCCATCACGGCGCGCAATAAATCGGCGCG
Organism: uncultured Lentisphaeraceae bacterium; assembly: GCA_964612775.1. Lineage (GTDB taxonomy): Bacteria > Verrucomicrobiota > Kiritimatiellia > RFP12 > UBA1067 > DAOPZC01. The sequence continues at coordinate 3,884 of CAZTDL010000015.1, read as the reverse complement.
CGTGTGGCGCAAATCCAGATTCAGAAATGCGCCTCTTATCGCAGCCGTCGCATCCAGCGTATTTCCTCCCGCCAAGGACGGGTTGAATAAAACACCGTTTGCCCCTACGGACGAACGGGCCGCCTCTTCGTCCATCATACGATAAGTGCTCACGCCTGCATGCGCCGCGCGGATAACAAGATCTTGGCATATCTGATCGCGCGCCCAAGAAAGAGAAGTGCCTGCCGAAAAAATCGCCAACGCGGAAACGTATTGACCAGGCACCACATGATCAAAGATATAGGGGCGCTTAATTGGATCCAGTAATGGTCTGGCCGACGAGACAGCGATCCAACTCGACGAGCCTAGCGCATTATATGCGCGGCCCTCACGGAAGGCTTTGGCACCTAAACTCATGCACGCATTGTCGACGCCACCTGCAACGACTTTGACGGTTTTCGGCAAACCCAGCGCGTGAGCGGCCGACTCCGTCAACGTTCCTAAAACCTGTGTTGATGGAACAATATCGGCAAAAATCTTTTCGTTCAGTTCTGAGGCCGCGATCAGCCCGGGTGCATACTCGCGACGCTACAGGTCGTACACGCCCGAGCCCGAAGCATATGAGTTGTCTGTCGCCATAACCCCAGTCAGGCGATAATTGATGTAGTCCTTTGTGCCGAGTATTTTATGCACATTCCGGAACATTTCCGGTTCATGTTCACGAAACCACATGAGCTTGAAAACGGAGTAAAGCGACGGCGGAAAACCGTTGCCCGTCATGAGATACCAGTTCGTTTCAGAAATATGCGAGAAAAAAGCGGCGGGCTGCTTATCCGGACGGGTGTCCGACCAGATTGGCACAGAGTCGCGCAACAGGTTGCCACGGACGTCCATGGGCACAACGCCTAAACTGTGCCCGGATATGCCGATGACCGCAATCTGCTTTGCCGAACCTTCCGGTGCCGCCGCGAGGAGTTTTCGCGTACTGTTGACGGTTGCGAGCCACCAGGCCTCCGGCTGCTGTTCATGGAAGCCTGGCTCGGGATACAGCGTAGGGTAAGCGTCAAAACCGTCGGCGACACGTTTCCCCGTCTCTTCGTATAAGGAAGCCTTCATGCCACCGGTTCCAAAATCATAGGCCAAGATATACGTCATACTAAAACGCCTTTTTCAGCAACTTTCAAAATTGATCGCGCTGTGCGACCGCCAATGCCGAAACGCCGCACGCCGCACGAATACATGGCGAGTAAAGTCTCGAGATCGCGTACGCCTCCCGCCGCCTTGACACCGCATCGCGTGCCGACCGTTTGCTTCATCAGAGTCACGTTTTCCGTCGTAGCGCCCGTCGGCGCCCATCCCGTTCCCGTTTTGACCCATGACGCCCCTGCGTTAGCGCACCATTCGCATGCACGCGATATTTCCCCCGGCGTCAAATAATGGCATTCCAAGATAACTTTTACCGGCAATCCGTTCGTCGCTTCAACAACCGCACGGACATCCTCTTCATAGAGATCCCGTCTTCCGGCTTTGAGCCACGCGATATTGTTTACCATATCGATCTCACGACACCCCATGAGGGTTAACTCGCTTGCGGTTTTCTTCTTGATCGAGGTTGTTTCGGCACCGCCGGGGAAGCCGACAACGCCTCCGGCAAGCACCGTGCTTTCAGTTAAAAGATCGATGAGATAAGGCGTGTGCGCGGGTAACGCAAACACGGCGATACATCCGAATTGAATTGCGATGTCGGCAGCCTCGCAAACCTCGGACAATGTACTGTCCGCACGCACAGCGCTCACATCGATCATTTTTGCGATTTCTTTAGACGTCATACATGGCCTCTTCCGCGATCACATCGCGTTTTTCAGGATTGTCAACAGATCCGTTTCGTTAACGGGAGGATTGCACGCCAGAACACCTTCGGCATTGAAGCTGACTTTTTTACGTCGGCCACAATCGCCGGCAGATCTGAATCGCGGATGCCGATTTGCGATAGCCGTGTCGGAACCCCCATCTGATTAATAAAGGAACGGAATGCGGAAATTCCTTCATCGATCACATCGGTGCGCTTCTTTTCTTGCGAAGAAACGCCCATCACGCGACACGCGAATTGATAATAGCGATCCGTTTTAACATGTTTAAAATAGGCCATCCAAGACGGCATGATCAGGGCTAGGGATGTGCCATGGTTAACCTTATGACGCGTGGTCAACACATGCCCGACCTGATGCATCGGCGTCCAAGCGTCGCCTGGCGATGCCCAGCCGTTGAGCGCACAGGTCGCGCACCACATCAATTCCGTGCGGGCATCCTCATCTTGGGGGTTTGCGAGAACGACGGGAAGATTTTGAACGACCGTACGCATTAAACCCTCCTGCCACGCGTGCAGCAAATCGGACTTATCCTGTCCGTTGATGTATATTTCCAAGACATGCGAGAGGGTATCAATGGCACCGCACGCGGTTTGGAACGGCGGAAGACTGTACGTTAATTCGGGATCAAGAATAGATGTTTTAGGGAATAGGCAGGTGCTCCAAATATAGGATTTTTCGCCTGAACATGCATTCGTCACTACGGCGCACATATTCATTTCGCTGCCCGTGGCCGGCAATGTGGGTACCATAAGGGTCGGCAACGCGCGATTGGGCGGAACGGTTTTGACATCATCGTGACGACTGTAAACCATATTCCATAGTTCACCGTCATAGCAGACACCTGCGGCAATCGCTTTTGCGGCGTCCATCGCGCTGCCTCCGCCGATGCCGACAACCATATCCGCTCCAAACGCTTGGGCCTTCGCAACACCCCGTCCGATCATCGTAATCTCGGGGTTGGGCTCAACTTCAAAAAAGGAGGTGACCTGCACACCCGCCTCAACCAAAAGACGGCAGATATTCGACAGAACATCTGCAAAGGCCGTGTGATCCGCATATGAGACAACAAACGCTTTTTTACCCAATCGCGCGGCCTCAATCCCCGTACGGGCCAATGTGCCTGAACCGAAAATAACATTCACCGGATTTCGATACTCAAACGTTTTCATTAGACTCCTTATTCGTGACACACTTTTGCTGGCAAGTGGCGCAACCCCGTCAAAAAGGCCGGCATCACTGCGATGATAAGCGCCAACGCAATCAATCCGCTTATGTCTCCGTTGGGCGCGAAAATTGCGGCAAGAGATCGCATTTGCGCCGCAGTTGCGGCAGCGGTATGCGGTGTATACGGCATTACGCCGGACCAAAGCAAAAATGGCTGGATGATTCCGCATGCCATGATGCCGCAAGTCGGTGGGTCGATGTGAGAATCCCCATAGGCTGTGAAGGTGAAGGCGGCTATCTCGGTGAGGAATCCGCATAAAATCGCAAAGGCTAATCCCCAGGCCGCGTTACCTGTGGCCGCTACGGCCAAGTAGGCGCAAATCGCGAATTGATGCCCTGCGATTACACCCTGACCCAAGACCATGAACAAGTACAATACCGTCATGATACCGAACATCATCAAATGTGTTCCCGGGTTCGCAAACGCCAGAACGGCAGAGGGCAAACCCACCGCCACACCCAACACCAGCAACGCCGTGCAGTCATGTTGCCACGGTACCCAGCAGCAAGTCTCATTTCCCTTCCATCGCCTGACATTCGCAGGCACCTTACCGAATAGGCCGGTTTTTCCGAAAATCAGTCGCCCGATGATCGCCGCAACCGCCACGCCGCACGCGACGCTGTTGGATGCGGCCAACGGCAGCCCATTCACACTGTAGGACGGCAAAAGCCAGAACAGCCATGTCATCGGCGCACCGCACACGCCGCCCAACCCTCCGACGGCGAGCACGTCGGTCCGTTTCAGCGGCGCGAGCGGCCGGCAGATGTCGCGCCCGCTGTGAAATCCGGCGTGATGTTGCGCATAGACCG
>CAZTDL010000014.1:0-21395 GCA_964612775.1 uncultured Lentisphaeraceae bacterium | reverse complement strand
CAAGAGACAACGACGGCTATACAACGGTCGCGAGGAGAAAGATGCCTGCAGCAAAATCGATTGTCATAGCTTTTGCTCCGGAACGGTGGGGCACATTAGAGCTTTTCCAGCACTTCTATGGCAACACGCATCACTTCGACCGAGATACTCAAAAGTCACTTCCCGGTACCGCCAATCATTTTAACAAGGCGCTCATTCTGTTCGAAGTCGCCAAGCAGCATGTCACACTCTTATCCGAAGACCGTACACAACTGACAGAATGTGGTTACACTTCCGCACGACGCGGAAGAGAGCTTTCCGCACTTCTCGAATCAGCCCTCCTCGATCTTTACTCTTCGATAGACTGTACACGGAAGGTGGTAACTTTCATCTATCGTAAACATGGTGGCGTGAAACAATCAACTCGTAAGTTCTTTCAATCTGCCGCTGGTGGCACAATTGGCACCACCGTGCCAGAGGGTATCCGGAAAGCTTTTGCATGTGCAACGTGGTATACTGACTTTCGAGTTCTTCGCGATGCCATAACGCATTCGGATGTGGGTTCTTGTCATTCGGATGAGAAGTCAGGCAAAGTTTTCTACTTGCACGCGGGGCTTGAGCGAGATGGAAAGAATTTGGTGATTGAGGACATCTTCGACCATATCGATAAATTAAAGGACAGTGTAAACCAATTCATGGGACAGGTGTTCCAATGTCTCAACGCGGATCTGAAAGACGATGAGGTTTGGCAGATGTGTGGGGTGTTTGACGGTAGGATTTACTCCAGATTAGTCAGGCCTAGCGAAGCTATCGATTTCAATAGTGGCCGATGTGATGCGTTTGCGTGGTTCGAAAAGGAGGAGAATCCGGTCTGTCCGTTTATGCAAGAATGCTTAGCATATCGACGAAAAACAGACGAAGAAAGTACCACATCGAACCCCGATTCGACTTCGGCTCAAGTGGCAGATGGACGCTGACTTTAGGGAGGGCAGTAATGAGCTGGGAATATTCAAAATACAAAGCACGGTGTTCAAACTGCGGAAGAGAAGGCTTCTGTATTCGTGGATCAGATGACTGGGGCCGATCATCGACTGCTTGGGAAGGTTTCTGTAGCACACCACCGGACCCTAACGACGTTGGCCGGAAACGCGCAGACATTCGTGATATGCGTCCCAATTGTCCATGTGGCAATCAAAAAATTGAAATTGGTGAGTGCATTGGAGATGAATAGGCGTAGTAATCCCTCATTCCTCCCACGTGCTCCCCGCAAACTCATCCCTCTCCCTCCGCCACCGTGTCGGTGACGTGATGTCTGATGTGTCCTCCGGTTTAGCCGTCAGCTTGGCGTAGTCCGTTTCCCAGAACAGCATGGCCAGCGCGTCGGAACGGTTGGGCGAGCGCGGCAACTTCTTTTTGGGAACGAGCTTGAGCGGCGAGCTTTCCACGTCGTAGCGGCAGAACGCGAGTTCCTCGCGCAACACGTCGTCATCGGGCAGCGACACGCGGCCGAGCCGAACGAGATCCGCGAGCTTGAAATAGGCCTCGGCGCGGCTGTTCTCGTAGAGCGAAGGGTCCTGCGGCGTCCCGTTGAAGTCGAAGCGGCGCAGCGCGTAGCCCTCGCGGTCGAACTGGTTGTTGACGATCTTGCCGAGACCGCCGTCGTCGCTCAGGCAGTCGTCGGGGTCGACCGCGCAGCGCCGCAGCCGCTGGATCACGATCTCCACGAGGCGGTGATCATCGCGCTCGAACCCGGCCCACTCGATTCAGGCGCGGTTGCCGGGCAACCGTCGCACAAAAGGTGTTTCGCAGGGCCTGCCCTCGACAATGCGAATTCCAGATGTTATATTCAAAAAAAGTCGATGTCAGACCGTGCCAGTATCCTTTTTCGTGATAAGGATGCCCCTTTCTGAGGTGCGTTTTACGTACGGCTTCGAACTTGTTTACGGTCAGCCATATGTCGGGGGGATGAATGGGATGAAAGAGTTTACGCAGTTTTTTAAAACCGCGGGCTGGCGTTCGTTTTTGTTTTTTGCGGCCTTGTTCTGGGGGAGCATGCTCTATGTTTTCTACCCTGTGTTGCCGACAGATTGGGTGATGCTTTCTCCCGACTTTCCAAAGTATTATCCGACGTTTGCGCTTGAGCAATGGATGGAAAGAGTGCTGGCCGGACAGATCGGATTTGCTCCGTTGAATATCATTAAATTTCTCGGACATCCGCTGATCTGGCAGGAACTGTTTTTTATATTTTCAACCTTTTTTGCCGGATTGTCGGTGTTTTACTATTTGCGGACCCAACAGCTTTCTCGGTTGGCCGCTTATGGCGGCGGATTGTTGTTTGCGTTTTCGGGGTACTCCTTTACGCTGTTTTGCGCGGGACATGGCGGATATTTCTATCTGATTTCCTGTGGCCTGTTCGCTTTCGGATTGATCAACAGATGTTTTCAAAGACGGGAAGCTTATTATTTTGTCATCTTGGGGGCCACTCTGATTTGGGCGGAGCTTGAACAGCCCGATATTTGGTTGCTTTTTGTTTTGCTGATATCGGCCTATACGATTTGGCGCTCTGTTCGGGAATGGCGCGAGAGCCGGTCTTTTTCTTTTTTGTGGAGGGTTTATCCTCGATTTCTTCTGACTGTGGCCACGATTCTGCTTATCGGCTCGGGCCAGATTAAACGGGCCTTGACAGAAACCTTGGCTGGCCGTGACGCGCAGATCAAGGAAACCTCCCAATCTTTGCATGGTGCGGCTTCGGGGGAAGAAAAGGGAACTGTCGCTAAAGAGGCGTTAGACCGTTGGATTTTCACAACGAATTGGAGTCTGCCGCCCGAGGATGTGGCGGAATTTGTTGTGCCCGGCATTTTTGGGAATGACTCTTTTCGTCCTCCTTATCCATATTGGGGACGTTTAGGTCAGCCGTATGGCTTTGTGCCGGGAGGCATGGCGCCTAACTATCGTCAACACACGGTCTATTTGGGGATCGTTTCTGTCCTTTTTGCACTGTTTGCGGTCCTTGCCTGGTGGTGTGCCGGCCGCACTCCCCGTTCGCCATCTGAGGCTGGTGCCGTAGTCCCGCAACCGTGTTATTCTGATGTCCCCTTTTGGACAACGGTCTGGCTTGCCTGCGTGATTGTGTCCATGGGACGGTATACGCCGATCTATCGGCTTGTTTATCATATTCCTTTTATGGACTATTTGCGGGCTCCCGTCAAATTTCATCATCTGGTCGAGTTTGCCAACGCAAGCCTCGCCGCGTATGGAATGGAGTTTTTTCTCCGGCCGTCCGAGGCGGGAAGAAAGCTGCGGTTGCGCTATGTGTGGGTGTGTTGTGCGTCGGTGCTCGGTCTTTTTTTGGGCATGGCGTGTTTTCAACTGGGGGCTGTGCCGATTCGGCACCATATTGCGGCGCTTGGACTGGCGTCGGTGTCGGAGACGTTACAGGCATACGCGGTTTCAAACCTTTTCCGAAGTGTCCTCATCGTGCTAGGTACGCTCGCCTGTTTTCTTTGGGCCTCCCGTTCCAAGGTTGCGGTCAAGGGACTCGTCGGATGCGTTTGTGCGGCGCTTGTGATCAACACCCTCGATCTGGCTGCGGTGGCCCGACGATATGTCATCCCTGTATATGTCGGCGCTCATTACACGGAGAATCCCGTAATTAAAGCCATGTTGGCGCGGACGGGGGGACACCCCGCGAACGTGATGAATTATGTGACGTCCAACGCCGGAGAACAGGATTGGTTTTCCACCGCGATGGAGCTATATGGCTTTTCGAACGTGGCTCCGAATCCCAATGAAAGAACCGCCCCGCATGCCGTTCTTTTTCAGCGTTTCCAAAATAATCCTGTGCGATATTGGCAGATCCTGGGGGTTCGCTTTGTTCTGCTGCCGCGAAAAATCGTGGAGCCTTTTGTGCGGCAGGGCCTTCTTTCCATTGTCTGCGACTTTGAGATCGGTCAAGGGATCGTGCGCGTGACGCAGCCGAAGGAAACGAGTTTCACGCTAGCCGAGTTTACCGGGGGAACGGCATTGCCCGCGCTTTATGCAAACTGGAAGGGGGCGACACCTGCAGATCAGCAGCTGGCCTCTGTACTTCAAGACGAGAAGTCAGGATCTGTCATCGCTGACGTTGCTTCTTCATCCGACGCGCATGGGGTCGTTTTACCCAAGAGCGTGACGTTTGATAAAATGCGTAAAATGCCGTACGCGCTTTCTACACGCGGCCGCATTGCGGCGGATGTCGCGTCCCTTCTGGTATTCAACGAGCCTTTCCGTGCGGATTTAGAGGTGTCTGTCGATGGTCGGAAAGCATGTGTCTATCAGGCCAACGGACTTTGGGCTGCGGTTCAAGTGCCACAGGGCGCGCATGAAGTTATGTTGCGTTTGAAGCGGAACTGGACATTAAATGCGGTCAGCTTAGCCGTCGGTCTGATTGCGTTAGGATGGTTCCTCGTTCGGGTCTGTTTTCCCTCCCAAAAGCAAAACGCATGATAGACGTGTTTTTTGCTCAGATAGTATTCACTTACGAGAATTCTCATGAATGAGCAAAATGGCTATTATATGAATGTCCGCTCTGAAATGGCGCGGTTTATTGACGGGCGGCCTCTGCGCATATTGGAAATCGGTTGCGCCGGTGGCGGTTTCAGGAAGAATATAACATGGGAGTGCGAGTATTGGGGTGTTGAGCCGGTTGCGGCAGTTGCCAAGCAGGCCGAAAAAAACTTATTTCGAGTTTTGTCCGGAACGTATGAGGATGTCAGTTCGGACCTGCCCGACGCGTATTTCAATCTTATTGTCTGTAATGATGTTATTGAGCATATGCCCGATCCGTGGGCTTTCTTGGTCGATATTCAAAAAAAGCTGGCTCCTTCGGGACAGATAGTCGGTTCCGTTCCGAACGTGCGATATATTTTGAATTTGATCGATTTGCTGATCCATCGCGATTGGAAATATACCGAGGCGGGCGTTTTGGATAAGACGCATTTCCGTTTTTTCACGATAAAAAGCCTGTTGCGTCTGTTGATCGAAACGGGATTTTCAGTCGAACGGCTTGAGCCCGTCGGTCCCGACAGATACGCGTGTTTGAAGCAGTGTTTTTCTTGGGCCTTTTGGTTGGCGGGAACGGATGTGCTGTATGCGCAGCTAGGTTTTAGAGTCGTTTGTTGAGCATCGGCTAATTTGACTGCGCGTTGAATTTGATTGTTTCCCAATAGTGCCGAAGGGAGGGTGACTTTAAGATGACGCGGAACAATTCGCGGTCCGTGCGTTTCCTGAATCGCATGATGTCGGCGCGTGCTGCTCGGATCTGACTTCGCATGGCCCATATTTGATGGAGGGCGTGGATATGAGCCCGAAAGAGCTCTGTGTTGCCTTTCAATAAATGAAGCGTCGCATGGCTTGCATACAAAAAAAAGAAGCATGGCAAAATGCGATATCTTCCGTATGCACCGAGGCAAGTCAGCAAGGAAAACCACATATTCTGGTAGTATTGACGAAGGATGTCCGTCCTGGGAAAGCGGCCGGCCGTCTTGCTGTGTAAATGGTCGATAATGGGAGAAGGCACGAAATGAACTTCAGCCCCGCTTAGCCAGACACGGTGGCAGAAATCGACCTCTTCATAATACGAGCGAAAATGGTCGTAAAACAGAAAGCCGCCAACCTGTGCGATGACGGACTTTCTGATCATGAAACAGGCGCCGCTTGCTGAAAAAACAGGATAGGGAATCTGATATTGCGGAACATCCGGTTTTAGGTAGCCATAGGCATACTGGATGCCGGTCCATGTCAAAAAGCTTCCGCACCCGTCCAGCAACCCATGGCTGTTGGCCAGACGCAGTTTGCCTTGAACGACAGCTACAGAGGGATGCTGATCACAATAGTTTATAAGTGCCGTGAAGGGTTCTTTATGGATAATCGTGTCGTTGTTAAGGAGTAGGATGTAATCGCCTTGACAGTAAGGGAGCCCAAGATTGTTTCCTCCGGCAAAACCGAGATTGGTTTCGGATCGAACATAACGCGTGTGAGGAAAACGCGCGACGAGCGCACGTGTGCTTTCTTGGGCGGCATTGTCAACAATGACCGTTTGCGGGAGTATATCGCATGCCTGTTGGATTGACGTAAGGCAAGCCTCCAAAAGGTCATCGCCATCGTAGGTGACGATGAGAATCGTGATTCGGTTAAGTAACGACATAGGTGCCTTGCATATTCAATCGAATTTTTAATACAATAACAAAATTTGATTTATGAGGCATGTTCTTTTTGACCTGATCGCTTTGGATTTCGAAAAACGTTGGGGTCACGGGGTCGGTGGCGTGTCGCATTCAGCGCATACATTATGTTTGAAAAAATACAGAAGATAAAACAGAGAATCGGTCCTCTGTGGTGGTATAGCGCCATTTTGTTTTTCGTTTTAAGAATAGGTGACGTGGTTAACGCCTTTATCGGACTTTGGTTGGTTCCCCGGTATGTTCCCCAAACCGAACTGGGGGCCGTGTTGCCGTTAACGCAGGTGGGAAGCGTATTGGGGTTGCCATTGGCGATCATATTGGTTCCGTTTACCAAGTATTTAAACACGTATGCAACACGCGGCGAGTTAGGCAAGGTGAAGTGTTTGCTTCGGGACATGTTTATTTTGACGGCTTTCATTTTCATTTTCATATTCTTGTTGGCGCGGTTTTTTCTGCCTCTCATTTTTGAGCGGATGCGTGTTGGCGAAGGTTCGTTGGGCCTTCTTATTGTGATGGTCGGTGTTGCAGGTGTGCTGTGTCAGGTGTTTAACAATGCTTTGCAGGCTTTAAAAAAGTTTCGCGCCATCTCGGTGATCAACTTTCTGTCCTCGCCTTTCCGTCTGGTGACCATGTTGGTTTTTATGCCGTTTCGTGCCTTGTCCGGCTATTTTGTCGGACAGGCTGCGCCTTCCGCTTTTCTGGTGGCTGTGTCTCTTTTTTGTCTGAGAAAAGAGTTGGGGCCGCATATACGCTCGGAGTCCTATTGGGAGAAGGAGTGGCGTGCGATGCTGCGCTATACTCTTCCCATCGCGCTTGTTTTGACTTTTGGGGCGATACAGGCTTGTGTTGAATCTTTTGTGATTAGACATCGGTTGCCAGACATCGATTCTGCCGGATTTTATGTGATCTCCCGTTTTGCTGAGATCGGTGGTTACGTCGGTTTGACGTTGACTTTTGTTTTGTTTCCACTGGTTTCTGAACGTCATGAGAGAGGCGAACACACGCAACACTTGCTTTGGCAACCTTTGGTTGCGTCGGTTGGTCTCGGTTTTTTGTTTGTGGGAGCGTTGCATTTTGCAGGCCACTGGATATTGGGGCTTGTGCCTTCTTGGCGTGAGTACCAGTGCTATGCGCCCCAAATGACGCTGTTAACAGTCGTCTATGTGCTTCGGACTGGGATATCTTGCTTTTCCAATTATGAGATGGCCTGTGGCCGCTTTGCGTTTGTTCCTTATCTCGTGGTTGTTTCAGGGGTGGAATGTGTGCTGTTGTATGGCCTGACAGGGGTTTCCTACTTTAGCGGTTTTCTGCCTGATCGGTTTGTTGCGTGGATGGTGTCTTTGCGGGCGGCGCGTTTGACTTTTCTTCTGGCCGTAATGTTATGGTGCGCTGCCTTTTCTTTCGTTTGTGCCATGGTTCACCTTGGGGTGCGTGCAATAAGACGGAAAAACAACGGTTCAACATTATGAGGGTTCGAAATATCGGGTAAGATTTTTCTGATGTGTCCGGTGATGGGCTTGCCTCCGTTACAGGGAGAGTGCATCCCCGCCCCCGAAGGGCTTCCGCGACGCCTACGACGGTTGTGTCTCACGCAGTCGCGGAGCCTGTATTAGGCATAGGACCGAGTTCTGCTCAGTGTGTCGCCATATTCGTTGTCACCCGCGTTTCCTGATCATGTCCACATCATGTTGGCAGCTTTCGCAGGCGCACCGCTCTTGTTGCCTTACCCTTCCTGCGGCGGATGCTTCGTCGAAAGCGCTTTAATCGCGTGCTTCCTGGAAAATCCCGTTATTCCGCTGAATTTGTTCAGTCTCTGCTCTCGCTCCTTCTTTGTGCGAATTGCCGCGGAACGCCTGCGCATGATCCCAAAACAAATGTCGTTCTCTAATTTCGACATTTCCATAATCCCGCTTTTGGCGTCATGAATTATGAGGCAACACATACTCGACAAAATGAGTGGACATATTGAAACGGTTTTGAGACACTTAAAACATAAGGTGAATTTAGAAATTATTTCACCCGATAGGATGTGGTTTTGTAGAGTGCTTTATTGTTTGACTTGCCGTGCATAATACTACATGGAGGTTATGATGAGCCAACTGTGCAGACGGGTGTCGGGTGGTGGTTTCGTGTCGGCTATCACGGTTGTTTCGCTGGCGTTGCCGATGACGGGCGAGGTGGCTCGGGCAACCGGTTTGCTTTCCAATGTTCCTGAGGCGGCTGGCTATACGCTGGTCTACGAATTTCCCATTCCAGCCAGTGGACCCGGATGGGCCGCAAATTTGTCGACCAATCCCTATTCGATCAACACCTCGGCTTCTGTCGTGCCGGGTTCGTTTGATCGCGTGGCGTATTACATGGAACTGGTCAAGAGCGCAGGTCCAACGCAGTGGGTCTATGTTTCGATGAGCGCTTTCACCACCAATGCCGCCCGGCTCGGCATACCTCGCAACTATATTCTCCGGTATGGTCTCTATGATACCGTGGCCCCTTCGAATGCAACTATCCGTTCCAACGTGAGCGGCATCACTGACACCAACGGTTGCAACACCGTTAACCTTGAGTTTTGGCCAAGTAATTATGGAGGCCAAAACGAGTACGGTGTGCCTGGGGCGAATACGGGCACTTACGACTTTGGCGATGGCGGGGCGAGCGTTTCGCCTGGCCACGCCTCAATGCAGATTCATAACTATGGCGCAGGTCAAACGCTTTTCGCTTATAATCAATGGGGTAACGCGGGAGGCAGCAATCTTGGAATCGGAAACTGTCCCAATCCAGTAAATAATGGCTATGACTGGACATTTGAGAACGCCAATATCGGTACGTTTTCTGTCCGTACGCTTCAGATTCTGGTTCGGGCTCTCAGCGTCAGAAATTTGCCCGCGACAAACGTAACGGCCGCGTCCGGATGGATGAACGCTCAAGTGTCGGTCGGGAATGTTTGCGACGTGTGGGCCTACTGGGGCGATACCGATCAGACAACCAATTCGGGGCTGTGGGCAAATGGCGCCCTTGTAGGGAGTTGCTCGAACGGTACGTTCGAGGTCTCGCGTCAGGCGACCGGTCTGATCGGGGGCGCTACGAACTGGTACACCTTCCTTGTTTCCAACGATGTGCAGGTGGTGTGGGCGACGCCCTCGACCAATTTCGTCACCGCCACATCTCCAGTGGTCAACAATGGCGCCGGTGCCGTCGTGTCGGCCGGCGAGGCTGTCTTGAGGGGCAATCTGACAGAAGGCGGCACCTCCGACATCTATCTTTACTGGGGTGCGTCCGACGGAGGCGTTTCGGCCAACTATGAGCATTGTGTCAAACTGACCGATGTGCGGCAGGGGGCCTTCTCGGCGACCGTCACCGCCTACAGCGGGTTCCCTTACTATTACGTGTGTCTTGCGTCAAACGCGGCGGGGCTGGCGTGGGCGCCAGCCTCAACAAATTTCATGTTGCCGACGGTGTTCGGCAACGTGAGCTATTCCCTCGGGCTGCGCGGTTCGGTGTTTCAGCCGGTGACTTATTCCAAAACGCCTGTCGACCTCAGCGCCGCGTCGTATGCCTTATCCAGTACGCGCGTTTTTACCGGTAATAAGCCGGACACCGTTCTCGCGATGACTGAAGTCCCCGGCAAGAACATCGTCCTTGCCGGGCCGGCGACGTCTTGGAACGAGTTCGGCGGAAGTCCTGGCGATAATTTTGTGGCTGCGCTGAGCGGGCGTTTCTTCCCGCCTGTCAGCGGCAACTACACCTTCCGCTGGAATGAGGACGACAAGGGCTGGATGTTTATGGACACCGGCGATGACGGCGTGTTCGACAGTGCTGACGCCGTCGGCACATATGCGTGGGAGGGGATCGGCAATCGTACGCTGACGGCCGGACAAGGCTACAATTTCATGTTTTTCAGTCAGGAATCCGGCGGCGGCGACAGTCTAAACTTTTGGTACACACCTCCCGGCGGCAGCGAGACGTACGTGAATCCATCGGCTCAACCCGGACAGTGGCGTTACGTGAGCGGATTGACCCCGTTAGCGACCATCTCCAATGCGTTGGCGAGCGCCGGTAGTCTGACGGAGAATGCCGCGACACTCAACGGTGATCTGCACGGCACAGATTCGAGTTTTGACGTCTATGTTTATTGGGGCCCGATGGACGGTGGCACTGTTGCTGCAAACTGGCAGACGAACGCGTACGTCGGCAGGTTTGAAGACTGGAATGGCGCGGTCAGTCTGCCGGTGTCTGGCCTCACCTCCGGCACGCTTTACCATTATGCTTTTCTTATCACGAATAATTTGATGGGGGCTTGGGCCACACCCTCGCAAACGATTGTTCCGGGGGAAGTGACGATTGAAGCCGTCGACGCTTTCGCATCAGAGATAGGGCCTGACACGGGTCGTTTTCGGGTCTCTCGCCCGAATTCGGCCACAAACGGCGCGTTGATTGTGAACTATACGCTCGGCGGTACTGCTGTTAACGGTTCGGATTACGCGACGCTGGCCGGAAGCGTGCTGATTCCGGCGGGTGCGGTCAGCGGGGAGTTTTTGGTTTCCCCGTTCGATGACAGAGCTTGGCAGGAGGGTGATGAGACCGTGATCGCCTCATTGGCTCCAGGTAATTATCTGATCGGGACGGCAAACTCCGCGATGGTCACGATTCAGGACGGTGACGCTTCTCCGAACGCGTGGTTTCAACGAATGCCGCTGCAGTTTACTGGATACACCAAGACTGAAACGCTCACCAATTTCCCTGCGCTTGTCACATTAGACACGATCATGCCGGGCTTCAGCTATAATCAGTTTCTCTCGGGTATGAATGGCGACTTGCGTTTCACGGACGGATCGATGACCCGCGAACTTTCTTATGAGATCGAAAGTTGGAATACCAACGGCCAGTCGCGCGTTTGGGTCCAGATCCCCGTGTTCACCAATAACGTCACGCTCTGGATGCTGTGGCATCGGGCAGGATTGACGTCGCCGGCCTATACCACCGACGGTTCGTCTTGGTCAGAGGGATATGTTTCCGTGGCGCATTTGTCGGAGACGGATGGAACGGTCGGCAATTCGGCGATGGTTGGGAGCGTTGCGACCGTGAGCGGCTGTCCTGTCCAAGCTGTTCCCGGCGTGATTGGCACAGGCGTGCAGTTTGACGGTTGGGACGATTTGATCAGCTTCGGGACTTTGGGCAGACCGTACGACAGTTTTACGTTTTCGGCTTGGATAAAGACGGCTCTACCGCATCAGATCGATACTCAGGCAAACTCGGGAACGGCTGGAACCTCGGGACAGCAGTTCGCGTTTGATTTGGATCAGTGGTCCAGTTCCGCCGCCGGTTCAGGGTTGTCCATCGGGACCAACGGGGTATCCGTCTATGAGCTCGCTTCAGGTTATATGCCACCCTTGGCCGTTTATTCGAATGCGATCGGAAGCGGCTGGAACCATGTTACCGTCTCCTATCTGAACAGGCAGCCGCGAATCTACCATAACGGCTCTCTTGTCTGTACGGGCTTAACGTCTACGAGGTCGCCCGTTTATGCGCCTTACCGGATCGGAGGACACCCTTCTTACGGGTATCTGCAGGGGGCCCTGGACGAAGTTCGGGTTTCCTCTTTACCTCGCTCCGCCAATTGGATTTGGGCCGAGTACATGAATGTCGCATCCAACAGCACTTTTGCCATCCCCGGCGTAGTCCAGTTCGGGAACTATCCGGAAATTGCCAATCGGCCGGCCTCAGGCGTGAACGCGAATGCCGCGACGCTCAACGGATTTCTGTATGCGACCGGTATGGCCTCAACGGCCGTTGCCGTGTATTGGGGCACGACGGACGGCGGTACGGACGCCGCTTTATGGGCGAATACGAACTGGCTTTCTGCTCCCGTCGAGATTGGCGCTTTCTCCCGAAACATCACAGGCCTTTCGTCCGGGACGGCTTATTTCTACCGGTGTGCGGCAACGAACATGTTCGGTACGATGTGGGCTGCGACGACGGAGACCCTGTTGACCGGTGCGGTGACCCTTCAGACGACTGATGCGTCGGCGGCCGAGGAGCCGACGGATAGCGGCGTGTTTAGCGTATCGCGCGGTGTCGTTTATGACGTTCCCCTGACTGTTTACTATACGCTGAGTGGAACCGCCGAAAACGGGGTGGATATGAATGCCCTGAGCGGTTCCGTGACGATTCCGGCCGGGGCTGTTTCGGCGGATATTGTGATTACCCCTTTCTTTAACAGAAACTTTCTTGTGCGGACCACCGACACGGTTACGTTGACGCTGGCCTCGGGCGGCTATATCTCCGGCAGCCCGGATTCGGGTACGGTGACTATAGCGAACTGGCAACCCTCCTCCGTCGTCGGCGTTGACGTTCCCCGTAATTTCCTCGGTGTGTCGAGCGATCCCATTGTCGGCCCTGAGCCTCTCCAGAAGACAAACGCGGGGCAGATGATATTGAGCAGCAACGCGGGAAATACCTTCACGGGCGACATCACTGTCGACACCGACGGCGGCATCCTGAGGATCGGCGGTACTCCCGGCGCAATCGAGGGCACGGGGCTCACGCTTCCCGGTATGACTTCCGACAATACCATTACCGCCAAGCGCGGCGGCCAATTCTATATCGACGATAATGTCACGTACAATTCGATCGGTTCTGTCCCGAATCGCCTCGGCACCGAGGGAAATCGCCCCGCCGTCAAGCTCGATGGCGGGACGTTCACGCTCAACGGTGCCAACAACGCCACGACTGTGCCTCAGACCTTTGGTCCATTGACCCTCGGCTCCGGCTACAGCACGATCTCGGCCAACCGCAATGCGGGCACACCCGAGTTGGTTTTCTCCAGCCTCAACCCGACACCCGGTTCACAGGTGAACTTCACGGGCACGTCTCTCGGGGTGACGGCGATCAACGCGCCGCACGTTCGGTTCACGTCCCCCCCCCGCCTTGGCGGGCGGAAACGGCCCTGCGGGCAGTACGACCATGAGTATCATGCCGGGCGCCCGATACGGCAGCGATTGGGTCACGTATGACGAAACGGCCGGTATCCGCGTACTGACGGCGGCAGAACATAATACCGTTGCGAACAATGACATCAACGTTGCCGACGCGTCCGAAAACGTGCGCATGACCGCCGCATTGACATCCTTCCCGCCGCTTAGCGCCGATAAGACAGTCAACTCGCTGATCATCAACGTGGCCGCCACGGCCTATTGGACCCCGACGAACAAATTGACGCTCACAAGCGGCCAGCTCATCAGCGGCGTCCCTAACAATCAGATGGTCATCAATTATCCTTCAACGTTGACGGCGGGTTCGGGCGCAGACGCTTCGCTCGACATTTCGGTTTTCCAGAACAATACCTACATCCGTTCCAAAATCACCGATAACGGCAACGGCAAGATCAGACTGACGAAGAACGGCGGGGCGCAACTGCTATTGGATGGGTCCGTCGATAACACCTATTCGGGCGGGACCTTTGTCAACGAGGGCCAGCTGACCACGGGCGGCACAGCGAATCGCCGCTATTTGGGTACGGGTACGGTGCGGGTGGACGCGGGCATTCTATATCTGAATCAGGCTGGGGCAACGGCGAACCCCGCAGGCGATGACTACATCGCGGTGAACGGCGGCCAGATCGGCGTAAATGTCGTGCCCTTTACAACCGATGACCTGTTCAACATCGGTGCAGGATGCGTTATCTACGGTTCGTGGGGACCGGGGATGGGACTGAATGGTTTGGACCGCGGCTTCGGCGTTACGGGCGTCACTCCGAACATCACACTGGCGCCGGACGCGATTATCGCGCACAACTTCGCATTGACGGCACCTCTGAACTTGAACAACAACACCGTTAAGAATCTGGGTACGAACGCTGATCTGTACTATGGTGTGATCAATGAGCCAACTGTTGCGGCCGCATCGGTCATGATCGGTATGGGCACGGCGTTCAAGGGACTTTGCACCGACCGTTCGGACAGACGTTGGGGGATGGGGACAATCAATGTGACCGCAGGGTCCCGTGAGATATGGTTCCAAGGCATGGTGAAACCCGGTTTAAGTCCCGCTTATTTGTATTTGGGAAACTGGCTGATCGACGGTGGCCCGGTGATAGCTCCGTCTGATGTCGGCGGGTTGACCGCCAACGTGATCGGCAATGTGATTCTCGATGATTCGATTGCGACTTATGGCGACACTTCGGCTGGGAAACCGGTGACCTTCGCGATCAAGGCAGGCGCAACCTTGGTCATGAACAAACCGGATTGCATGGGCTATGGCACGGGCCTCGCTTCTGCACGGATTGAAGACGGCGGCACGCTAACACTGTGGACGCCCGCCGGCATCAACGGCGCGGTCTCGGTCAAGTCGGGAGGCCGTTTTCAAGCCGGCAACTCAGGCGGCTTGACGGGGTCCGGTACGGTGACGTTTGAAAGCGGCTCCATTCTCGAGATTTCTACGCCCTTGGGCTTTACCGGATCTCAGGCGGATGCCATCGCCGCCTCGTTGCCTCCCGGACAACTTGTGCGACTCGGTACGGATAATTACGGTTCGCCTGTCGAGATGCTGGACTCCCGCCTAGGCGCCAAAGCCCTCGTATATGAGGTTTTTGGCGGTGACAGGCGGCAGGCGAACCCGCTTGTGGCGGGCACCACGGTCATGACCCTTAACCGCGATGCGGCGACAGGCGCAGGCGGTATGCTGGTCAACGACTATGCGAGCCGTTCGTATGCCTCTGCCGCCAACGGTATTCTCGTCATTGGTCCGAACGGCGGTACGATTGCCGCCACCTCCAATACCACGTTGTACGTGACGCAGCCCATGTCACTCGGCGCCAATGCGCTCACCATCGGAGCAACCAATGTGATTGATCGCGTGCTTTTGCCGAAACTCGGCAGGGTGCAGTTCAACTCTGCCGCCGGTCTTAATACGGCACAGCCCGGCAGCAGCATCACGGTTATCCCTGGCGCAACGCTGTGCAACAACGCCAACACTCTACCCGACGAGGCGGATGTCATCGTCGACGGCACGTTCCTTATGGGTGGTACGGAAGCCATCGGATCGCTGGCCGGTACGGGACTGGTCAATCTTCAGAGTACGTCTCTGACCGTAGGTCGTAATAACAGTAACTCGGCATTCTCCGGTTTACTGACGAATTCTCTGGTCTCGGCGCTCTTCGCAAAGACGGGTGCGGGGCGTCTCGACATCACCTCATCAGGACATCCCTACACGGGCATGTTCGCGATTAATAAGGGTATCTTGGCCCTCAGTGGCAACGGTGCAATGGCGACTCCGGCGGGTACGGCCGCCTATACCCTGAGCGGAAACGGTACGCTGTTGCTCGATAATTCGGACGTGAATAACGGTGACCGTCTTGCAGGCGTATCATCAGGCATCACTTTCCAAGGCGGCACTTTCCGTTTCATCGGCAAGAATGGCGAGGCCTCCAGCGAGTCGCTCGGCGCGGCGGTTTTTTCCGGCGGAGCATCGACCATCGACATCGTCAACGGTTTGGCTGCGGGATCGTCCTCCGAAGTCATATTTGACGCTGCGGTTCCTGTCGGAGGCACGATAAACTTCACGGCTTCTAACGGCCAGCTCGGTTCGCCGGGCGATAATCCTCGCGTCTTCTTTAATGGACTTAACGCAGGGGTGTTAGGCTATGCCACGGTCGGCGGGGTGCCTGCCTATTATGACACCGTCACCGGTGTTCGGGCTTATGCGCTGTCGGAAGGGACGGAGTTCGATGGAATGGTGGATCAGACGGGTCTCGATACCAAATACACAGTCGCTAACCTCCACCATTCTCTGGATGCGGCACGGACGGTGAATTCGCTCTGGATCGACAGTCCAGGCGCCGGGAACGTCGTCAACCTCGGCAGTTCAGGCGCGAACAGTTTGTCGCTGGCATCCGGACGCCTCTCGTTGACGGGCAATAACGATTTGGAATTCACCCGCAGCGGCGCCAGTACCGGAACGCTTACGCGCAATGCCAACGGCACGCTTTTCATCGGGGTCGGTCCCTCTCGAACGCTCACCATGAGCGTGCCTATCGCCAACGGCGCAGGCTTGGTTGAGAAGGATGGCGCGGGCACGTTGGTCATTAATGCCGGCAACACCTTCAAGGGGGCGCTAACCGTGAATGAGGGGATGGTCCGTTATGCGGCGGGGGGCAACGGCGATCTTGCCGCAAACGCGGCGAATATACTCGGTACGGGCGTGCTGGACTTCGCAGGTGACACGGACTCATTGGGCACGCTCACTATTTTCTCTGGCGGTGTCACCAACTCAGCCGTCAACGGTAATCTGGCGGCCTCATCTTTGGTGATGGGAGGCGGCCCTTCCGGTTCGTCGGCCTATATTAATACTGGGGCGGGGTCTGGCGTCTTTAAACTCAATGGCAATGTGACCTTCAACGCGCTCAACGATCCTGACGGGTCTGTGATTGACGGACTGATGAGTCTTAACGGAGGTACACGGACTTTTACGATTAACAACAGCGTCGCGCCTAGTGCCGCTGTGGATATGGATATCAAGGCTGCGCTCAGCGGTAGCGCGGGGAATGGTCTAGTTAAGAATGGCGCGGGTGTTTTGCGGTTGGGCGGGGTTAACACATTTGATGGAAATGTGTCGGCCTCCGACAATGGCGGTAGCCTCATTCTCGCTAACACGCAGGCACTCGGCGTTCCTGCTGCGGGACGAACCGTCTTCATCGGCAATGGCTCCACGTTAGCGCTCGACGGCAACATCACGTTCCCATCCAACTACTCCAGTCTGTTTCTAAATGGTGCGGGGGACTCGCAAGTCGGTTCTGCCCGAGGCGCGTTGTCCAATCAGGCGGGGAGCAATACTGTTCCATGCGCGATTACGCTGTTGACGAACGGTGTATATCTTGCGTCGATAAAGGCCGGAGGTAAATTGACCCTTTCGGGCGCCATCACCGGTTCGCAGGACTTGACGGTCAATGGTGACGGCGATATGGAACTTAGCGGCGCGATCACGACCGGAGCGAAGGCGTTGGTCAAGAATGGCGCGGGAACGCTGACGCTCAGCGGCGCTGACACTAACACGTTCTCAGGGACGACCACGGTGAACGGCGGCACGCTTTTGCTGGCCAAAGCTAACGGTGTAAACGGCATCAACGCTATCGCCAATGGAGCTCTCTCAGTCAACAACGGCGCACTGTTGCTCTATTCCGCCTCAAGTTCAAACCCCAATCTGATAGGGACGAGCGCGGTGACTCTCAACGGGGGCGGCCGATTGGATTTCAATGGCGCGAGCGATGCTGTCGGAACGGTTACCATTAATGCGCCCGGTGCGACCGTTGATACTACCAACATTCTGAACACGGCGGGCGGCGGAAACTTGACAGTCGCTTCCCTGACGGTTACTCCGCCGCACGGATTGCTCACTCGCGTAGACAGCGGCACGGGCACCTTGACGCTCGGCGGCAATCTCACATTTAATGCGGCCTCTACGGGCAGAGCAACGATCAGCGGCAAGTTGGCGCTGGGAGGTTCCTCACGTACCTTGACGGTCAACACGGGGATCCACCCGGCTTATGATTTAGCCATCGACGCCGTGATCAGCGGTAGCGCGGGCGCGGGTATCACCAAGGCTGGAAACGGCATTTTGCGGCTCGACGGTGTCAATACGTTTGACGGCAACCTGTCGGTGGGCAACTCTCAAGGCTCCGTGATTCTTGGCAACAGTCAGGGCCCTGGGTACGCCGAGTGCGGCACGCACCGTGACCATCGGCACGAGCGATACGCTGGCTTTGGACGGTGTGGGGATTTATGACCCGAACAACCGGATCGCCTTGAGCCTGAACGGCACGGGAAATTCGAGGCATGGCGGAGTGAGCGGTGCGCTTGTGAATCTGGCCGGCAGCAATACTGTCCCGTGCGCCATCACGTTGGCCGGCACCACACAGATCGCCTCGAAGCAGGCGGACGGAAAGCTGACTTTGACCGGTGTTTTTTCCGGCTCCCAAACTCTGATCATCGCCGGGCCGGGCGAAACGGCCTTGGCCGGGCCTAACGGTTCGATTCCCTCCGCCACGGCCATTAATGTGATCAGCAATGGCGTGCTAACGCTGGAAAATAACGCGCTCACTAACAACTCGAATCGCATCGGCACGATGCCCATCACCTTGGCTGACGGCATCTTTCGTTTCAGTCATGAGGACGGTGCGGCCACATATAGTGAGGTTGGCGGTGCCCTCACCATCGCTGGGGGCAGCAACACGGTCTTCGTGTCAAAGGCGACGGGAGGAACCTCGACGCTCACCTTTAACTCCATTACCTGTTCGGGCGGTGTGGTCAATTTCGTCGGTGAGGGACTCGGCGCGGATACCCAGAATCGTATAATAATCAACGGTCAGGCGGACGGCATAATCGGTCCATGGGCTTTCATCAACGGAACAAATCTCGCGCTTTATAGTTCTTCTCGGGGCGTTTACGCCGGTTCTGGAGCGGAAGTCGGTATTGCGGCTCGAGGGAGCGAAACTGAAAACGATGTGATCCCTAACAATGTGAATGCATCGGCAGTCATCAGTCTGTCAGGCAGTTCAGGCCCGATCACGCTGGAAGCGCTTTGGACTAATCGCGTTCTCGAAGTACGGCAGGAGACCGACTACGCATCCGTTGTGGCGATGACCAACGACATTGCCACGAAGACGCTGCAGACTTCGCGCATTGTCATCAAAGAGGGGAAGGAGTCTCTGACCATCGGCCAAGCCGAAGACAGCGGTTCCGTTATGGCATTGTCGTCGGGCGGCGTCCTGTCGCTTGAGAACCAGAGCGTGTCGAAAACGCTGATCGTCAATGCGGCTGTCGTTGATAACGCGACCGCATCCGGCATGTCAAAGTATGGCGCTGGCACAGTTCTGCTCACCGGCTCCAACTCCTATTCGGGCGCAACGCTGATCAACGAGGGCACTCTTGAATTCGGCAGCAGTTCGGCGCAGAAGCTGGCCGGCGCCATCAGCGGCGGGGGAACGCTGGTTAAGAGCGGCACCAACCTGTTGCATCTGGCCGGCGCAAATACGTTTACGGGCCCGCTTTATGTTCACAGCGGCATTATTCGGCCCGACCAGAATTCCACGTTCGGCACTACGGCAAACGGCACCTTCATCGCCAGCGGTGCGACGCTGGATCTTGGATGTGATTCGTCGGTGGGTGGTACCAAAGGCACTAGCTCGCTTTATCTGAACCGCGAGGAGTTCACTGTCGGCGGTACGGGTGTGGACAGTTTGGGGGCGGTCGTCAACAATGGCGGGCTGGATCAACTGAACGCAATCAACCGTATATATCTGTCAGCCGATACGACGTTTGGCGGTAAGAGGCGTTGGGATATTCGCAACGACTCGCCCTTCCTCTATCTGAACAGCCACACGCTCACGAAGACCGGCCCCAACGAACTCGCGATCATCGCGCCCGTCTACCCTGGAGATGGACATATGGTTATCAATCAGGGCTTGGTTCGTCTCGAGAGCGGCGCTCTGATGAACGGTTGCGCATCCAACACGGTGACGGTCAACCGAGATGCGAAACTCGAGTTATATAATCTTTCGCCCTTTGTTCCTTCTTGGTCGCTTATCGTGAACGACGGCGGGTATTTCCGAGGAGGGACTTACAATACCACAACGACAAACATGAGCGTATGGGGTGGTCCCGTCACCTTGAATGGTTCGGCTTTCATGTATGGCTACAGTTCTTCGGGGATGGTCAACTGGACGATTCTCGGAGATATCTCGGGCCCCGGCACGCTGGTCAGGACCGGTACCAGTTCTTCGACGTTGTGGCTGATGGGTACCAACAACACATACTCCGGCGGGACTATCATCAGTAACGGCGTGTTATATGCCAAGTGTCCGTCGTCGTTGCCCGGCTATAACGATGGGCGGCTCACCGTGGCCGCCGGCGGCACTTTGGCCGTCAATGCGAGCGACGGTGTTTTCGGATTCAATGCCGAACAGATCCGCGACTTGAATGCGAACTCCTCGTTCACGGCAGTCAATGCCATCTTGAGCATCGACACCGCATCTGCGGATCTCATTTGTCCGTATGGCTTGGTAAATTTGATGGGCCTGACAAAGCAGGGTTCGAACACGCTGACGCTGGGAGGAGCGAACCTCTACCTCGGTAACATCGCCGTATACGCGGGTCTGTTGACCCTCTCGGGAAGCAATGTACAGCAGAACGCCACTTGTTACCTCGAAGGCTCTTCGACTGCGAATGCCTTGCTGCGTATCACCTCCGAGGGCTTCCTTTCCGGTGCGAACAACTTCAGTATCAGAAACAACGGCGCGCTCTATCTCGACGGCGGCACCATGTTGCGGCCGACGACAACCGCAGATGGAGAGACGTTCGCTATCGGCTGGAACGCCGGTGGATACGGTTACCTGAGGGTAAGCGGCGGCGGCTCGCTGAACTCCTCGAGACTCTATCCCGGAAGAGACGGCATGGGCATCACGCGCTTCTCCAGCGGGGCCTCGACAGTCAACTGGTATATGCATGTCGGCAGAGCCGCCAACGCAATAGGCGTGATCACCGTTGACGGCGACGGGACGCTAAGCCAGCCGACGGCCGATTCCAACGCTTTCATGGGGTATGACGGTGGACGCGCAGAAGTGAATCTCTGTGGCGGAGCGTTTGTCAAATCCGCCAGTCAGGTCTCATTGGGTAACGGGACCGTAAACGCTACCGGCATCGTCAATCTCTGCAGTGGAGCCCTCGCGACTCGAGGGTTCGCCAAGAATACACCCAACGGCGGCTTTTGGCTGAACTTCTGCGGTGGAACGCTCCGGGCGGGCGATGTCGATCAGTCTGCTTTTATCCCTGCCGCCATGACGGGTGTCTACATATATGGACCGGTCGGGACTTTTGCCGGTGGCGCGTTTATAGACACGACAGGGAGGCTTGTCACTGTTGCGGCTCCCATTCGCGCGCCAACCGGACTCGGCGTCTACGCCATCGAAGTGACAAATTCTGGTGCCGGCTATATCGGTGAGCCTTACGTTGCCATCCGCGGCGGCGGCGGAGACGGCGCGACGGCCGTGGCGAATATGATTGATGACGGCACAGGCAATGGCACCTACAAGATAGACAGTGTCACTGTCACGTGTCCCGGTATCGGGTATACATCGGAGCCGACTGTCACGTTCCTGAAAGGCGGCGCGGGTGTGACTGAGGCAACAGGGTCCGCCGTGCTGTCTGA
>CAZTDL010000013.1:0-21538 GCA_964612775.1 uncultured Lentisphaeraceae bacterium | reverse complement strand
AAGGAGAATTGGCATGGCATTCCGCGCTCGAACCTTCAAGACGGTCCTTTCACGACTGACGTTCTGCGGCTTGACGCTCGCGACTTCGCTTTGCGGCGCGCAAGAGCAATCGCCGACAAAAAAAGCGGAGGAGCCCTCGCGTATCTGGACTTCAGTAAACGGAAACACGATTGAGGGTTCCTTTATGAAGGAAGAGGAAGGCAAAATCTTCATTCGTCGTGCAGACGGTTCAACGGTCGCTACCAGCCGCGCCAAACTTTCACCCAATGACCTTGTCTGGATCGACACCCGCAACGCCCCCGCAAACGTCGGCAAAACGCAATCGTTCACGAAAGCCACGCAACTTGAAACGACCAAGATGGAGGGGTACAAAAAGATACGCCGCCTAATCATCAAGACCTATACCCAACTCACCAACAATGATCGCAACGATAAGATGTTGGCTTTTCTGGAACGCGACGCGCTTTCAATGTATGGCTGGCAATTCATCGGTTCCGATTGTTACCTCACGAAAACCGGGAAAAAGGGCAAGATCAAAGAGCTGCAGTTCATGCCGCAAACGCCCGTACCGCTTCGCGAAGCTGTCCAGATGGCACGCGACAAATTCACCCTCACCATGCCGGACCCCGTCGTCGTCAAAGAGACGACCTACGAGGGCGAGCCCTATTGGGAAATTCAGAATCCACCCGACTATGTTTCACGCGTCCTGCTCTTGATCGATCCTGAAACCAAAGACATCAAACGCTTTGACGTCCAATTCCCGCCGACGGAAACGCGTTAGGCATTATTCGACAAGCGCTTCACCAGCCAAGCGATTGTCTCGCCAAGATCGTGCATGTTCTCGATCGCCTCGGTATCGTTCTCGACTTCGCCCGGGCTCAATCCCACACCGAAATTCCAATAGGTCGATCCAGGCACAATCATCCGCGACATCAGAAACATGTGGTTGATGGCATCGATCACGTTGACCGCGCCACCGCGCCGGTTCACCGCCACCGCCGCGCCGATCTTACGCGAAAACATTCGACCGTTCGCCACTGATACCAGCCCCGCGCGATCAACAAGCGCTTTCATCTCAGAGGTCATCCCTGCGAAATAAGTGGGAGATCCCATGATAATGCCGTCCGCTTCGATCATTTTCGCGATACAAGCGTTCACAATATCTGTCTGAATCACACACTGTTTGTCTTTCGCCTCAAAACAGTGATAGCAGGCCGTGCACCCGCGAAGCGGTTCGCCTCCCACTTGAACCAGTTCCGTATCGATCCCTACCCGCGCGATAGGCGAAAGCACCTTACGCAGAAGGATTGCCGTATTCCCGTCTTTACAGGGGCTCCCGTTAAATGCAACGACTTTCATGCGCCCGCTCCTTTCGTGGACTTCAACCGTGTTTTCATCAGTATACCTAAAACGGATTGCGCAGGAAACAGCGTTTTTCAGCACCTTGGATGCGGGATGCACGACACTGCGGATAAATCGCGCTTAGCGGCGATTGAAATCATCGTTCCCCCGTCTGCTCCTTGAAGAACCGGACGATGGAGGGGGCAGCCTCAGGCGGAAGTTCATGCCCTCCGGGATGGATAAGCGCCACAACGGGGGCATTGATATTGGACGCATAATACGTGGCGTTCGTTCCCCATGAACGCCCCATGCTTCCGCAACCGTTGATTCGGCGAACCGCCTCAATCGTCCGCAACTGCCACACGAATTTGACGAGCGTATCTTCCGCGCCCGCGACATGCAGGACAGGTTTGGGCGTCAGTTTCGCGAGTTGCGAGGTCGCCGCCGCACAGGGCGCGAAAGCGGCAAAGCCATGAGGCCGCAGCGCCCACAGCAAATACACGAAAGCGCCGCCGTTTGAATGACCCGTGGCGCACACGCGTTTTCCGTCGATGCGCATTGTCGTACGGAGTGTATGCATAACGGCGTCGACAAACTTGATATCCCGATCATTCTGGGCACCCGGCACGTTCTGCCACCCGGCACTTCTTCCCTCTGAATCAAGAAGCACACCGGGCGTCGGAAGCCCCTGCATGTAAACGACAAGCGCTTCCGGCCACAGCGTGTGAACGGGAAACGCACGTGACATGTGACGCATATTGCCGCCATGCCCGTGAAAAACGAAAACGACGGGCACGGCATTCGAGATCTGCTGCGGCGGCGCATAAACCAACGCTTCACGCGTCACGCCCTCAACAGTCCACTCACGGCGTTCCGGCTCGGCGGCCAGAACGCCGCCGACAAAAAACAGGGTCAACAAACGAACGGCTAATCGCATTTTCGACATCCGCCCTCCCTGTTCTTATCCGCGACCTTTCCGGACGACTCACACGCTTTCTATCGCGAAGTGCATTACAGCTGGCCGTCGCGCAATTTTTGCGCCACACCGCGAAGACGCGCGCAGACCTTATCGCGCCCGAGCAAGACCAGCATTTCGAACAGCCCCGGGCCTTCGGTCAAGCCTGAAACGGCCACGCGAACAGGATGCACCATCGCGCCCAGCCCCGCGCCGCGGGCCTCGCCCATCGTCGACAACACCTCATGCGTGGTCTGAACATCGAACGTCGGCAATGCCGCGTAGTTCGCGGCAACCTCATCCAGCAGCGCGGGCACGCCCTCAGCCTTCAGCCGCTTCTCGACGCCCTTCGCGTCAAACGCATAATCATCCGTGAAAAAGTAGGCGCACGACGCCGGAATCTCAGAATAGAACTTGGTGCGGATCTGCATCTGCTCCATGATTCCATCGAGATCGACGCCCTCAACGGAATACCCATGCGACCGCACGCGTGACACAAACTCGGACGCGAACACATCTCGAGGCTGACGGTGAATATATTCTCCGTTCATCCAAACCAGTTTCTTCATGTCGAAGCGCGCCGCGCTGGATTTGCAACGGTCGAGCGTGAAAAGTTGAATCATTTCCTCGCGAGTCAACACTTCGCGGTCGTCACCCGGCGCCCAGCCGAGCAACAGCAGAAAGTTGAACAGCGCGTCCGGCAAATATCCCTGCTCCTTGAACTCACCCACAAAGGCCGCGCCATCGCGTTTCGAATAAGGCTTACCCTGATTGTTCACGATCATCGGCAAATGCGCGTACAGCGGAACCGAAGCGCCGATCGCCTTGAACAACTCGATATGTTTGAAGGTGTTCTCCACATGATCGTCGCCGCGAATCACATGCGTGATTCCCATGTCGACATCATCGATCACGTTAGAAAGATGAAAAACCGGCGAGCCATCCGAACGAACGATCACAAAGTCCTGAGTATCCTCGGCCTTTTTCTTAATCGTTCCCTTCACGAGATCGGTATACTCCAAACGGCCTTCCTTCGGCATACGAAAAATCACGCACTCGCCGCCGCCGCCCTTGTTGTCGCGATAGGCCTGCCCTTTACGTATCAGTTCATCGGCCACCGCCAAATGCCGCGCCATCCGCTGACTCTGATACACCTCCGGCTCGTCGAAGTCGAGCCCCAACCATTGCATGCAACTCAACAGCGTCTCGATGGCCGCCTGCGTGGAACGCTCACGATCCGTATCCTCCACACGCAACAGAAACTTGCCGCCTTCATGACGCGCGAATAACCAGTTGAAAATCGCCGCGCGAATATTGCCGATATGGACATTGCCGGTTGGACTAGGCGCAAAACGGACTCTGACTGACATCTCGAAAACTCCTTTTGGATCTGAAAAGCAAAGGGGATAGTGTACCGCGCCCTTGTCCCATTAACAAGAGTAACGTCCCTCGCGACTTGTCAGCCGTATACATGTATGCTATTTTCTTCGTTTATGAAAACCGTCCTTTTCCCCTTTTTATCAGTGTTGTTTTTGACAGTCATCAACCCGTTCGCGCAGTCAGACGTGGGCGTCATGACTCTCACCAACATTTCCTACTACAGCGAACAGGCGTTGCGACAGGCGGATGACTACCAGAAAACACAGTGTCAGCTTGATCTGCGTTATCCGACGAACCGCGCCGGATTCGCGACGGTCGTCTGGTTCCACGGAGGCGGGCTTACGGCCGGACATCGTCACTTTATCAATCTGAAGGACCCCGAGATCGCGGTGGCCGCCGTCGGCTACCGACTTTCGCCCAAAGCCCTGCACCCCGCTTATTTGGAAGATGCGGCTGCGGCCACGGCATGGGTGATCAAAAACATCGCGCGATATGGGGGCGACACGAATAAGGTCTTTGTATCCGGTCACTCCGCAGGCGGATACCTCACCGCGATGATCGGCATGGATCCGCGATGGCTCGCGGCATACGGGGTCTCCAACCTTCAGCTCGCAGGTCTGATTCCCGTCAGCGGCCAAGTGACCACCCATTTCCACGTCAAGAAACTGCTCGGCGACACGGGGAAACAATTCCGCCCGCTCATCAACGAATTCGCGCCTCTCTATTATTGCGCAAGCAATCTTCCGCCCATCTGTCTGATTGTCGGCGAACGCAAAATCGAGTTCAAATGCCGCGTGGAAGAGAACGACCTGATGGCCGTCAGCCTGCGCACGCTAGGACACCCGAGCGTTGAATTCCATGAACTCGCAGGGCTCAGCCACGGAACGGTCGGCACGGGCGCCATGCCCTATGCCCAGCAATTCATCAAGAAATATTCTTCCGTGCAACCCCAAAAAGCCGCCATTGAGCAGAAATGATTCCGTTGCCTCACAGTCTTACCTTCTTGGGACCTCAGCCGCGTTGAACCCCTCCGTCAAAGGCAGGATTCATTCGATCGAATCGTTCGGAACACTGGACGGTCCGGGCATTCGCTACGTGTTGTTCATGCAAGGTTGCCCGTTGCGCTGTCTCTATTGCCATAATCCTGACGCCCGCAGTCTTGAAGCCGGCAAAGTGATGACCTCAGGCGAAGTGATCGCCGACATTCTGACCTACAAACCGTTCATCGCACGCGGCGGCGTCACGCTCTCCGGCGGCGAGCCCCTGCTGCAACCCGCATTCACCTGTGAAATACTTGACGGTTGCCGCGAGAACAAGCTTCACAGTGCGATCGACACCTCAGGCGCCCTTCCACTCAGCCAGACAATCACAGCGATCAATCGAGCAGATCTTCTATTGCTCGACATCAAAGCGCTTGACGACGATTTATGCGTGTCGCTGACAGGCGCGAGCAACCGCAACACGTTGGCCACGCTTGAATATTGCGAAACCGCGCAGAAAGCGGTCTGGATCAGACATGTGCTTGTGCCGGGATACACGCTCGACGAAGCGCGACTGGAGCGGTTGGCCGATTTTCTTTTGCGGTTCGCGTGTATCAAGAAGATCGAGTTGTTGCCCTTCCACAAAATGGGCGAATACAAATGGGAAGCGTTGCAATGTCCGTATCTGCTCAAAGAAACGCAACCGCCGACTGACGATGAGGTTCAGCGGGCCAAAGCCATTTTCCAACGCCGCGGGCTGATGCGATAACGCGTTACGCCGCAGGACGGTCGAGAATCACCTTTTCATTCTCATACAGACCTTCCGTGACCTCTACATAATCCGCCGAAAAGCGCCCTGTTTTAACCTCACGTTCGACCTGTCCCTCGCCCACCTGCACCTTGCAGTAGCTTTTCCCGTCCCGATTGTAGACGCCTTCGACCGGAACATAGAGCACCCTTTCAGCCTTCTCCACCACAATCTCGACCTGCACCGTCATGCCGGGCGTCAAACGCACATCAGCCGCGTCCGTCGAAATGTCGGACGCATAAATCTTCGGGCTGCTTTGATCCCACGGAATGATCGGGGTGGAAGACCCCGCGATCCGAACGATCTCGCCCGACAGCGTCAGATCGGGCACGGCCTTGGCGCGAATGACCACGGGCAAGCCGATTCGGATACGTGAACGATACTCTTCAGGGATATTAACCTGCACCTTGAATTTGCTGAGATCAGGAATCGTGCCGATCGACTCTCCGATGCTGACTTCCGTCCCGACGTTAATCTCTTTCGGCGCATCCCAACGGTTACGCCGGTTCTCGCCATGGATCAGCATTCCGTTGGACAAGGCGCGTATCACCAGTTTTTCCATATCCTCGCGCACGCCTTTGAGGTCGTTCTTGTAATCGATGACCAAGGTATCACGATTCGCGATCTCGATACGCTTCTTGCTGATTTTAGCATTGTTGTTGACGATCGTACGCTGGACGGCCAACTGGCTTTTCATCACCGCTTCCTGCAAGGAGGATGTCTTCTGCGGATACTCGTACCGCTTGAAAATCCGCAAACTGTAATAAGCTTTTTCCATAGCCTGATCGGCGGTCGACTGCGCCTTCTCGGCCTCAGTCACCTTCTTCTGCGCAGCGGCAATGGCATCCGCATCCTGCGAAATGGCATCCGTCAACGCCTTCTTCGCCTCATCGAGCGCCGTTTTCGCCGCATCGCACGCCGTCGACGTATCCTGCACAGTCTGCACAAGTTCCTTTTTTTTGCGCGGAGCATCCTCATCATCATATTGACGATACTGCTGGTGCGCGTCACGCAAAGCATCGGCAGCCGCCTTCAACTCGGTCAGGTTGTCCGCACGAATCATCTCCAGATCTTGCAGCGCAAGCTTGTAATCCTCTTCGGCCAACTGAAGTTTACGGGTCAGATCTTTATCCTGTTCCACAAACCATTCGTCGGACAGGCGGAAGATCACATCATTCGAGGCCACCGTAGTACGGTCGGGAACCACGTCAACCAATTTGAGCTGGCCGTGGCCGCGTTTTCCGGTATACCGCAGCTGCTGACTGCTGATCGCATCGAGTTGACCTTCGAGACGGAAAGCCACTTTGAAATCGCCGCGCGTCACTGTATAGACGCGATCCATACTCTCGCCCGCAGGGTGTTTCTTCTTTTCGGCACAGCCGCATAAAGCGACGGCGAATGCGCACAGAAGGACAGAAGAAGCCCAAAACGACCTGTTTATTTGGGCATCGCATTCCATATCGTCTGGTTGTCCTCGGTAACCTCTTTTTCGATTATCTCAACACGCTTGTGAAAATCTTCAGGCAAAGACCCCGACTGCATTTCGCCAGCCGCTTTCTCGTATGCGCCCGGCTCCACCAGACGCATGGTCATAAAAATCACGATCTGCGACGTAAAGGCCTTGTTGTACTTGTACTGAAACAACACGCCCAAATAAGGGATATCGGCCAGATAGGGCACGCGACGTTCCGTCTCTCGTTCTTCTTGGCGCATCAGCCCGCCGATCGTGATCAGCTCGCCGTCGTTCGCCTCCAACTCGGTACTCGCGCTGCGCACCACGATCACAGGCGTCTCGAAACCTCCCGTATCCACCGTACGAGACGAACTGGAAACCTCGGGATTGACTTTCAAATGGATACGTTTTCCCGAGATCATTATCGGACGGACGATAAGCTTGACGCCGACATTCTCAAATCGAGTGGAAATGCTTTCACTGCTGCCCGTGATCGTTCGCTCCAACACCGGCACTTTCTCGCCGGTCATGATGTTGCCGTCCGAACCACGCCGAATCACCAGATTCGGCGAAGAGAGGATACGGGCGCGGCCCTTCTCCTCCAAATAATTGATCATGGCCCAGATCTTGACTTGATCCAAACCGACAAATGTCCAGAGATGGCCGTCCGAACCCTTTCCTGCCGAGACGGTATTCTTAAGGTCCTCGGTTCCCGAACTGTCCGACGTCCCGGGAAGCAACAACTCCTGAAAGGTCTTGCGCACCGAATCGGATTCGCCCATCTTGGCGACGCCCATATTGATATCGCGCGTCAGATCGTCGCTGATTTCAAGCTCGACGATACGAGCCTCAACCAACACCTGTGCCACCGGCTGATCCGCCTGTTCCAGAATTTTCTGCAACTGGGGCAGACGCTTCGGGACATCCGAAACAACGACGACATCATCTTCGTCGCTGCGGCCCACAGTCCCCGCAGGCGTCAGAAAGTTTTCAAGAAGGCGCCGGAGGGTTTCCCCGCCAACGTATTTACAGCGGTAGAAAATAACGTCCAGCTGTTCGTCATCCGCCTTCAGAAACTGCTCAAGGAGACGAGTGTAATCCACCGATTCAGAATCGGAGGTCGGCGCGGACACCGCCGCAAGATCCGTTTCAACCGCAGCGGCTTCGGCACCATGAGACACCTGCGGGTGCTGTCTGTTACGCGGCGAAGAAGGCGTCTCCTGCGCACAAGCCAAGAAGCAACCCGCACAAACAACCCAAGCGATCATTTCTCTACTATCACACATGGCGCGCTTTCTCACTCAGGTTATGTGTGCCACCCGTCTCACATGACAGACGTTCCGTTATTTGATCGAATAGCGAGTCGCCTTCGTCAAGGCTTTCCAGAGTTGTTCCGTCGTCTCTGACGTAAGAATGGCCTCGCGGTTCTGTTCCTTCAAGAAGGTCTCGGTCAAACCCGACATCAGACGCAGATAAAACGCGCTGACCGCAGTCGGGATCGTGATGAAAAACACGATGTTGACCACATTGCCGGCGTCGTCGAACCTCACGCCTTTCTTGGACACGCCCAGAGCGAGCGTCAGACCTCCGCCCTCCACGCCGCGCACATGCGGGAAAGCAAGTCCGTTTTCCATCGCCGTGCTCAGCACGGCCTCGCGCTCAAGCGCACTCTGCACCAGCTTGTCGGCGCCTGAAACAAAGTTTTTCTGCTCCATGACCGCCGCCAGCTCGGCGATCGCCTCCGCCCCGGTCGTCGCCTTCAGATCAGGCACCGTCAGCGACTCCGCGGAAAAGCGGGAAATACCCGATTTGCGAGGCTCGGTGCGACTCGGCGTCTCCCCCACCCACCGGGGCGCATCGCTTTCCTCGTACAGCATCCGCGCGCAACTCGGGCAATTCTGAATCTGCTTACATAAGCGAACGGCTTGCACTTGACTGATCGGCATACGCATTCCGCAAATCGCGCAACACCCGTTGTACATCGGTGCCATCACGATGTGGTCTTTCTTGTAGAGTCGTTGATAGAGCGACTTCACATCGGGCGGCAATTTGTCCGTCAGTTCGTCGATGGAGGCATTCAGACTTTCCATATGGCTGCCATCACCAGTCGTCCGGTGCTCGTCTCGAATCAGCACCAGCTCTTGGAGCTGGTTCAAATGGTTAATAAGACTTTGCATGTGTTCCTTTCATCCGAGGGGATATGCCGGTGAGGGTTCCCGGCGATCGCTAACCTGTATTGAAATTAGTTCGTTACATTTTGACTGAATTACCATGCGGTGTCAATGAAACGACGAGTCATTGTCAAACGCCGGTCAAAGCGCCTTCCCACGCCCATGCACCGCGCGAGAAACACCTATAAGAAACAGTATCCTTTTCCAAGCTCATCCCCTCCTGTTTCATCGCCGATCCTTTCCTTTTGATTATTCTGTACGACAAGGCGCGATGTATTCGCGCTTGTCCTCATCCGTCGGCACACGTAATATAAAAGCATGTCTGAAAGAACAGAAAAAGCAGTCGCCCTGTTCAAGGCCGGCTGCAGTTGCACGCAATCCGTCGTCGTCGCTTTTTGCGATGCATTCGATCTCGACGAGAAAACAGCCATGAGACTCTCCTGCGGCCTGGGGGGCGGCGTCGGCCGATTACGCGAAGTGTGCGGCGCAGTCTCCGGCATGGCGATACTGGCAGGGCTCAAATACGGCAACGAACGCCCGGACGATACTGAGGCCAAAAAAAAGACATACGAAGTCGTGCAGGCCATGGCAAACGAATTCCGCCAGCAGAACGGCAGCATTGTTTGCAGACAGCTGCTCGGTTTAGATACGGCCGAAAACAGCCCCACGCCCTCTGAAAGAACCGAGGCGTATTACCGAAAACGTCCCTGTTCCGCCTATGTTCAGGACGCCGCAAGCATCGTCGAACGCGTCCTGATGTAACACGGCGCGATTCAACGGCCTTCCGATTGGACCCGTTGCGTAGCGTAATGAACCAAGTCCGTAGCATTACGCAGACCGAGTTTCCTCTTGATATGCTCACGATACGTCTGAATCGTCTTGACGCTCAACTTCAGCACATCGGCGATTTCCTGCGTAGCCAAACCGTTCCCGATGCTCGTAAAGACTTGCAGTTCGCGGTCACTCAAGCCTTCCAGATCAGAATGCCGATTCTCGCCGACACTCCCGTCAACAAGCAACTGCAACATACGCGTCGTGATCGTCGGACTGACATAAACCTCGCCACGCAATACGGTCCGGATCGCCTCGATGATTTTCGCGCCGGGCGCCTGTTTCATGATATATCCATGGGCACCTGCGCGGAGCGCACGTTCCGCATAGACACCCTCTTCATACATGGAAAGCACAAGCACTCGCAGCTTCGGGTATTTGGAACGTATCTCCCGAATCAGATCAAGACCGTTTCTTCCCGGCAAAGAAAGGTCAACCAACACCAAATCAGGCAGGTCCTCCGACAGCGCCCGCAAAGCCTCGTCCGAATTGCCCGATTCGCCCATCACCTCAAGGTCAGGCGTCGCCCGAATTAACGTGACAAGACCTTCCCTGACAAGGGGATGATCATCGACCAACAAGACGCGCTTACGCTTACCCGATGGCCGACTCTGTTCATGAGCTTCCTCTTTCCGACTTGCCATTACAATCCTCTTTGGTTCATCCCCATTGAATGTTTGAAATTGTAATTCGTTGTTTCAGAAAACTCAAATCCGTTTTTCGTGGTATTTCTTGAACCTGTCCGTATATTTTTCTGATTCCTTTCTCTGGATAGTCATCATCCGACAGACTGAAAAAATCGGCGAGCCTCTCTTCACGGCCTTCCGGCATCAGTCTTTATTTTTTTTGCCTCAGTCTGAATTTTGCGTTGTCAGCCGCACCGTTTTTGCCGTAATCTTTATTTTGTCTTCATCATGGTGTCGTCTCATCCTTCACGCTTGGAGGGTTCAACGGAGGATGCCCATGGGTTGCCTTTTTCGCAAGTCCGAGACAGCGCCTTACAGGGCTCTGTCTGCTCCGGAAAGACATTGTCTGCCCGGACCCAGGGAGAAGGGGTTTTTTGAACAGAAAGAACCTTAAGGATTACGAAACAGGCGAGGGTTACCCTTTATTTGTGTAACCGGCTTCCTAGACAACCTCATATGAACGAACTGACTGTCTTCCACCTTCAAGCTTTCCCCCTCAGCTACAACAACCTTCAGACCATGACACACGGTCTGTCCGACACATTTCGGGCATTTTGCAACGAAACCTTTCCCTCCGATGACCCCATCGATTGGCCTCCCTTGCGAATCGTGACGGTTAAGAACGAGCTCGAATTGAAAAACGCGCTTTTCTCCGCCCAAGAAGTGGAGGGAATGCTGACGGATGAAGGTAAAAACTGCATTCTTTTCTTGCTCGACGACGCCTATATCACGCCCGATGATCCGACAACGATGATCCCGCTGCATATGCTCAAGATTGATGGCGTTCCTCTCACCCAATGGCTCTACACGTGTTTTCCGGCAATACCCAAGATTGTCCTTTCAACGCCGGGCGCGACGCGGGCTCGCGTGCCCTCGCGCCGATGGGTTCTCAAACCACGGGAGGTCTTTACCAACGTAAACGCTCACCTTCCAAGAATACAGCACCTCTTCAGATCGCTCTGGGAGCCCCGTTTTTGGCATGCCTTGCGTCACTACGTCATGGACGAAGCCGGCACGTCTTGGCATACGCCGGGGCACAATGCGGGGCACGCCTTCAGCCGTTCGCTTTTCTTGCAGGGGTTCCGTCACGAATACGGTGCCATGACTTTCCGTGCGGATCTCAGCGTTTCCGTCCATAGCCTCGGAGACCTGTCCAAACCGGAGTCGCGCACGCCGCTGGCCGATGCCCAACGTTTGACCTCGGAGATTTTCGGCTCCGCACAAAGCTGCTACATAACGAATGGATCGACCACCTCGAACAAAGCGATGCTGATGACGCTGCTTCGCCCCGGCGAAACCGTGCTGCTGGACCGCAACTGCCACAAGTCGGTTCACCACGCCGTCGTCATGGCCGGCGCGATCCCCAACTATCTTCCCGCCCATTTCAATGCGCGCCTCGGCGTTTGGGGGCCAATCGCGATGAGCGACCTGCGCGACGCCATCGCCGCCGATTACCCCGAGCATGCCAAGCCCCGTATGCTG
This sequence comes from uncultured Lentisphaeraceae bacterium, assembly GCA_964612775.1. Lineage (GTDB taxonomy): Bacteria > Verrucomicrobiota > Kiritimatiellia > RFP12 > UBA1067 > DAOPZC01. Next base: position 9,451 of record CAZTDL010000013.1, on the reverse strand, counting down.
GTGCTCACCACCTGTACCTACGAAGGCATTCTGTACCCGGTCTGGGAAATCGCGCGTCTGTGCGAGCGTCACGGCATGTTGTTCTATGCCGACGAAGCGTGGGCCCCCTATCTGAGCTTTCATCCGTTCTACACAGCCATCGCCGCCAACGGCAAACGCGTGCGCTACAACGCCATCCATGAAACATCCGGCGCGCATTTCGCGGTGCAATCCACACATAAAACGCTGGCGGCCTTCAGTCAAGCATCAATGATCCATGTGTCGCTGAGGTTCAAGCAGCTTTTCGAGAGCGAATCGGCCGAATGGAAATGGCTGCTCGAACGCTTTGCAATACACGGTCACGGCTCATACGAGAAATTCAGCCACGACCTGCACGAGGTGTTGCGTTACTGGCATTCCACATCGCCCCATTACCCAATGATGGCCACACTCGACTGCGCAGGCGTGCAGATGCGGCTCGAAGGCCTCAAGCTGATTGAAGACCGCCTGCGTTGGGTCAAGACCTTTAAGCAGCGTGTGGCACACGACTGTGAACGGCCCGAAGACGTTTGCTTCGTGGGTCTGAAAGAGGTGGTCGGCGAGGCAGCCGCGAAGGCCTATGAGAGTGAAGGCTATATGCACGATCCTCTCAAAATCATGCTTTCGTTCAAAACGCCGAACGCCTGCAAACGCTTTAAGGATTTGCTTCGCGATTCCAAAATCCAATGGGAGAAGTCCACGCCTGTGACCATTCTGTTTCTCGTCACAATGGGCACGGTCGAAGACCATTTCGAATATCTTTATCGCACCATCATGCGGATGAAGGGTGAGATCGGACGCCCCGAGTGTGACGCGTTCGACAAAAGCGTAGCTGCGGCCGTTAACGGTCAGGCCACCGTTTTACCGCGTGACGCGGCACTTTGCGACGGCGAATTGATGGAGCTTTCTCAAACGGAAGGTCGCATCAGCAGCCAGTTGCTGGTGCCTTATCCCCCCGGCATCCCCGTTTTCTTGCCGGGGCTCACCATCACGCGCCCGATGATCGATATCGTGCAGGCGGTCGCCGATACCGAAGGTCCGGATTCGGTTCACGGTCTATTCGTTCGCGGCAAAAAGTATTACGTGGAGGTCATTCGCCACGACGAGGAAGACAAAATCCAGTGGCTTAAAGACCGCCCTGCGGATATACTGTCCGTCAAGGAGTAAGCTATGAAAAAGAACCTGTTGTTGGCTGTGGCCTCTGCGGTTACCCTCGCCGGATGCGATTATACGGTATCGCTCACCGACGCACCGGAACTGCCGATCGACAAGGCACTCGTCGGCTCTTGGGAAAGGACAACAAACCAAGGCGAACGCCAACACCTTCTTTTTCTGCCGATCAGCAAAACAGAATATCTGGTTTCTTTTCCCGCCGGAGAAAAAGACGCGATGTTCGCCCGTGCCTGCCTCTGTAAAGCCGCCGATCAGACTTTTATCCAAGTGACTTGGTTCGGGACAGCACGCGGACTCACGCCCGAAGACGGTCGCGTCTATCAATACGCGACCTATGAGGTCAAAGACAACACCCTCAGAGGCCGTCTGATCAACGCCGACGTGGTCGACCGCGAGGTCACCTCCGCGGCGGCGCTACGCGCGGCGATCGAAGCCAATAGAGAAAACCCTAAGCTTTTCCGAGACGTATGGGAGTTCACGAAGGACCAGCCGCCCGCCAATCCGGGCGCGGCACCGAAACGGCCGCCCATTCCCGCCGCCTGGAGATAAAACCGTTTTTAATTTCTTGAAAGGGAATCTCATGTCACAAAAACTGGATCCAACAAAACTCGCCGACTGGGAAATCGCCGAAGCGGCCGAGTCAAATCTCCGTCCTATCGCCGATATTGCCTCCGACCTTGGACTCCTGCCCGACGAAGTCATCTCATATGGGAAATGGCTCGCAAAGATAGATGCCTCTGCGGTTCAAAGACGCCTCTGTTCCAGCACACATCGCGCAAAGTATATCGATGTCACGGCGATCACCCCCACCCCGCTCGGCGAGGGTAAAACCACAACCACGCTCGGGCTCGTTCAAGGTCTTGGAAAACTCGGCATGCGTGCCATGGGCACCGTGCGCCAACCCAGCGGCGGACCGACTTTCAACATCAAGGGGTCCGCCGCTGGCGGCGGACTCGCGCAGGTCGTGCCGCTTTCACCGCTTTCACTCGGGCTCACGGGTGACATCGACGCCATCACCAACGCCAACAACCTCGCGATGGTCGCCCTGACGGCCCGCATGCAGCACGAGCGCAACTATGATGACGCCCGACTCGCGCAAAGCAGTCTCACGCGCCTTGACATTGACCCCAACCGCATCCAAATGCGATGGGTCATGGATTTTTGCGCACAGGCGCTCCGGAACATCGAGATCGGACGCGGCGGACACATGGATGGATTCAAGATGGACTCCGGTTTCGCCATCACCGTGGCGTCCGAAGTCATGGCCATTCTCGCCATGGCGTCAGACCTCGCCGATCTGCGCGCGCGTCTCGCCAAAATCATCGTGGCTTATTCCAAATCAGGCCGGCCCGTCACAACGGCCGACCTTGAAGTTGACGGTGCTATGGCCGCTTGGCTCGTGCGCGCGGTAAACCCAACCCTGATGCAGACACTCGAAGGCCAGCCCATGCTGGTTCATGCGGGCCCCTTCGCCAACATCGCCATCGGCCAAAGTTCCGTTATCGCTGATCGTCTCGCCGCCAAACTCTGCGACTACCTCGTCACGGAGAGCGGCTTCGCGTCCGATATTGGTTTCGAAAAGTTCTGGAACATCAAGTGCCGCTGTTCAGGACTGAAACCCGACGCGGTCGTGCTCGTCGCCACCGTGCGCGCGCTCAAACTGCATGGCGGCGGCCCCGCAGTCCTCGCAGGCCGTCAACTCGACTCGGTCTATACGCATGAGAATCTGGATCTGCTCGAAAAGGGATGCGAAAACCTGCTCGCCCATATCGGCATCGTCAAGTGTTCCGGCGTACGCCCGGTGGTCTGCCTCAACAGCTTTCACACCGACACGCCCGCAGAGCAAGCGCTTGTGCGCCGCGTTTCCGAAGCGGCAGGCGCGCGTTTTGCGGTTTCAGACCATTGGCTCAAAGGCGGCGAAGGGGCCATCCAGCTCGCCGAAGCGGTTCGCGAAGCGTGTGAAGAATCAAACCGTTTTTCTTTTCTATCGGATCTGTCCGCCCCTCTTTCCGGGCGCATCGAAGCCATCGTTAAAGAGGTCTATGGCGGCGACGGCGTCACCTATACCGACGAGGCTAAAGCCAAGCTTGACGCGTTCGAGGCCGACCCCTCCACCGCGTGTCTGCCGGTCTGTATGGCCAAGACCCAGTACAGCCTTTCACACGACCCCAAGAAGGTCGGGCGACCCAAGGGTTGGACACTGCCCGTGCGCGACATCTTGATTTATCAGGGGGCGGGATTGGTCGTCCCTGCGGCAGGCGACATCAAACTCATGCCCGGCACCGCATCCAACGCGGCGTTCCGGCGCATTGATATCGATACGGCCACAGGCAAGGTAAAGGGCCTTTTCTAATGACAAAGGATGAACTCCGGCAACAGATGCGCGAACGGCGCCACGGGGTCAGTCAAGAAGATCGGAGAGCCGCAGGAAAAGACATCTGCGGAAAGGTGATCGGCAGGCCGCTCAGTCTTCTGACCCGCGCTTGGCGTGTATGTGTCTATCTCAGCACAAAAAACGAAATCCCGACGCGTTACATTGCGCGCGCCATGTGGGAAGCGAGCCGTGAGGTATGCGTCCCCGCTTGGAGCACGTCGGAAAACGCATACAAGCTCTATGCGATCGATCCGCACATGCGCCTTATAACCGGTCATCACGGCATCCGTGAACCCGCAGTGCACATCCCCGTCATGCCGTGGGATATCGACGCTTTCATTTTGCCGGGGCTCGTATTCGACACCTGCGGCGGGAGGCTGGGTTACGGTGCCGGCCACTATGATCAGGTCTTGGGAAAAGCGGCCAAGACCGCTCAGAAGATTGCGATCTGCTACGATTGGCAGATCAGCGATGATCCCGTGCCGCAGGGGCCCCTCGATATCGCAATGGACTGGATTGTCACCGACAAACGCGTCATCAACTGCATCGCGAACAGAAGTCCCGTTCCGGCCAACACCTGATGTCGCGTACCGAAATCAGGCTTTCTGCCGCCGTACACGTTTATTCGCAACGGGACACGCCGTCTGCTGCTTTGGCAGACGGGCCACCGTTTATGCGAAGGCGCTTTCCTTTTTGACCATCGACAAAATGCGCATGGTCTCTATCGCCGTATCGAGCGAAATCGGATAAGGCTTGTTCTCGCGAATCGCGTTGAAAACATGCTCCCAAATAAGAGTCATGCCCGATTCGGCTTTAGGCTTCACGGGAACACGGGTCTCAACCCAGCGGATCGTCTCGGGGGTACCGAAACTGCCGAGCGGCGGCGTACGCACACTGGAACGCCGACGCGCAAGCTTTTGCTTTGGATCAAGATACCGCAACGTGCCTTCCGTTGCATCTGGATAGAGGACAAAGTCGCCTTTAACCCCCGTCACGACGAACAGAGGCTTGATGCCGACACGCCCGCCTGAGATCTCGAGATCGACAGTCAGCCCCGCCATGTTGCGGAGAATAATTCTCACGTAATCCTCGGCGTCACCCACCGACGCCACACGCTTAAAGTCCGACCACAGTTTCACCGGCGGAGTATGCAGCAATTCGAGCGCCTGATCAAGAAACGCCGGTCCCCACGAAAGGGCTGTTCCACCGCCGCAGCGCTTCACCGTCTGCCAGTCGTCACGCCGTTCATACACGCCACGGCACATCTTGATGTCGTAGACTTCGCCTAGCACGCCCGACTCGATGACTTCTTTCACCTGCAAATACGCGGCTTCGTAACGATAATTATGTCGCACCAACAGCCGATTATTGGCCTTGATCGCTGCGGCACGCAACACCATCGCCTGATCGTAATCGCAACAGAAAGGCCGTTCAACATTCACCCATTTGCGGGTTTTCAACGCCTGCATCACATGCGACGCATGATCATCCGACCGCGTGGCGATATCCAGCAGCTCAACATCGGGATCAGCCAAAATGTCTTCGTAACGCCGATAGGTACGGCAATCGGGGAAACGCTCCACAGCCATATCCCGCCGCTCCTTGACAGGATCACAGACTGCCATTATTCTGAACAGTTCCGGAATCTGAGCCAACTCGGGGCAGTGTATGTCTAAACCGGCCCGTCCCAAGCCGACGATACCGATTCGGATCGGGGGCCGAGTTGTGCGAATCATATCAATCTCTCCTCTTCTCTCTTCCACTTATAAAAGTCTTCATTGCCTTCACTTCCAAACATGTAATCTGAGGATATCGCTTTGGGGACTCTTAGTCAATAAGCGTTTAATACGGCAAACGCGGCAAACGTTTATCGGGGAAAACACTTGCCAAAGAATCTAGCGGCCTATCTTGCGCGCGAGTGCGGCCTGACGACAGGCGGAAGGCGTTTGTCCGGCACGCTTTGAAAACATCTTCGAGAAGTAAAAAACATTCGCAAAGCCGGTTTGCAGCGCGATCTCAGAAACCGGCAAGTCGGTCTGCTCCAACAGCACACGCGCACGATTGATGCGGATTTCGAGCTGATACGCCAACGGCGCGTGTCGGGTCTCTTTCTGAAACATCCGGCGAAACACGGTATAACTCAAACCCAGCGAAGACGCCAGCCAACGGAAATCAATCCGTTGAAACGCATGCGCGAGGATATGCTCGCGGGACTGCTGAATCTTCTGGCATATCGCACGCCGCTCGTTTGGCGCGTGAACACGTGTGAACAGCACCAGTCGTGTGATCAGCGTAATCATGTCCGCAAAAACAAGCGGTGCGGTCTCGGACGACGTGTCCTCGGCCACAAGCGCGATCTTACGCAACAGCGCAACGGTTTCAGCGGTAGCGGCCCCGCGCAGAACAGGTTCACCCGGCACAAAAAACGACTGCATCAGATGACGCGCGTAATCGCCGTCAAAACCCACGAAGTTCTCATCCCACCCCGTCTGAGGATCAGGTTTGAACCTGTGCCACTCATCGGGGAAAAGGATGAAAAGATCACCCGCTTGGATTTCCAACTGCGGGCAAGTCGCGGTTTCCAGTATGCCATGACCGCGAGTAATCGCCAGAAACTGATACTCGGAAAAAACACGTCCTTTTTCCCACGCATAGAGATACGGCGCAGGATGATGGTTAACCGCAGGATAAGGCTTTCCGGAAGGAAAAGCCTCAAAGCCCGCATCTAACACGCGCACCCCCCAGATCAAGGCATCGCGCCCCGGTGGGTTGTATGCGGTCAGATATTTTCTGTTGCCCTCTCGCTTCATATGGAAGAGGTTACATCCTCTTCCCGCAGGAAGTAAAGAGGCTTCATTTCCAAGAAAGCGTGAAGGGCACATTTTGCGAGACGGTGCTGGTCAAGGTCAGCGCCACAATATCGGCAGATTCGGCGACGGCTTGACAGGCGGCGCCATGTTCGGCCTTGGCGGCTTCGAATGTAAAACCTGCCGGCGTGCGGAAGCGCAATGTCAGAGGAAATCCTCCGACAGCCATCACACGACCTGTCAGCGTCTTGCACGAAGCATCCCAAGCGAGCTGATTCAGCTCCACCGCACCCTGCGTGATATGCCGGTCACTGCTCAGAAACTGAGGCGTCGGCAGGGCGCGATGAACCGAAAGCAAGCGAACCCCGCGCGCGGGCACCTGCATCTCGAAGCGCCCCTTGTGGACGCCCTGATAGGTCTGAGACCAAAACTCATAGATCGCATAATCGGCAACGGGCAACCCGATTTCCGAAAAATCAAAACTGATCGCCGCCGCGTTGTCGGACCAGTTAAAGAGCGCCACCACATCCCACTCGGCAAAGGGGCGACGCACTTTCAGGTCCCACACCGGCAACAGGGTAAAGGACGGGAAAAGATCCAACGGACGAATATTGCATACCGGCAGAGACTGCTACAACAGCTTCATGCGCGCCGGCTTAAGCGTCGCCAATTTGTCCCCGGAGAACATCATTTGGCCCGGCAACGCCACCACTGTCGCGGAAAGTCGAGCCTGCTCGATAGCGAGGAAGTCGCCCACCAGCAACGTGTCGGGATCCGCGTAGAACACGATGTTGTGCGCAAAAATCTGATTCAGCGTACAGTTGGCTTGGCTCAAGAGATTTGCCCATTTCGGCGGCTCATTCGGATGCACAATATCCGCTCCCGCGTGCGCGACGCATCCGCGTAGGACGCCTCAGGTCCTGTAAAATGCCCTTGGCACGCGAGAAATACGCGATCCTCGCCAATGCCTTCCCGAAACGCCTTCACGCACCGCTCAAACGGATTGGGACAAGACGGGTCTTTGAAGGTCGCCCTGACGTCCGGACGCTCGAAGAAATGTGCGCAATAACCGGCGTTACGCCCCGACATTCCATCGATCTTGAAATACGCGTACCCCCATTCACGCGAAGCGATACGGTGAATCTCGCGCAGATAATCAATCACCTCGGGCTGCGAGGGATCGATCGTGAACTTACCGTTCCAAGTCCTGAGGGGTTTACCGTTTTTGTCGTGCAGAAACCACGATTTGTGCGCCAAATAGAAATTCGTGCTGCCCGTGCCAAAGGGGGCCGTCCAAAGACCGGGCTTAAAACCTAACGCCCGAATATCGTCGGCCAGCTTCTTCATGCCGAGCGGGAACTTGTTCGGGCTCGGCGACAGGCTCAAGTTATCGAAATTGCTGACCGGCAACGCATCGGAATTGTCCTGCCACGATTCGATGTGCCAGTACTCCATACCGAAAGGCTGCAGCTGCGCTTTGCCGATCCGGGCCTCCGCCAAATTGTCGTCCGCCGTGGCCCGGTCAAAATACGTGTTCCATGACATCCAACCCGTCGGCGCGGAGGGGCAGCGCTTGCGGTTGATCGGCTTATAGTACGGCACATAACGGGCACGGTAATAATCGTTTTCCACCGTGAAGGTCCAAACGGCTTCAGACGCTTCCTGAATGGTTCCGCGCAACGTCAAACCGTAGCGGCCAGCGCCCTTGGTCGTCAACGTATTGTACGCGGCCCTGATCAACAGCGCTCGGTCCCGCTCGGGATCAAACAGCGAATCATTCAGTGCGGAGTCCGCGCCGCCCGTCGCAAGCTGAATAACACGGGATCCTTTGACAGGCTGCGTCCGGCAGGCGAAACTGTCGGGAGAAAAGGCCGCCTCGCCGTCGAAGCTCAGCTCGCCCGAATAAGACTGAGCCGTGCGATGATAAACGAGGATCGAAAGCCGGTCACCGTTGTTCTGAAACGAAACATACCCCTGCACATTGCCGCCTGCATCCAAGAGCGCAAGACGGCTCTTTACGGCATCGCGAGGGGCGACCACCCGCCACGCCTTACCGCCTGATGAAAACTTTAAAGCGCCGCTGATGCGCGCCTCGCCCGGTGCATTTACAAGCTCAAGTTTTGAGCTTGTTTCATCAAAACTGACCTGCCAGTTGCCCAACATTAAGGTCATCAGCGCGACTGTCGTCAAACCCATAACATCCCCCTCTTCATCCTTACTGTCTTATAACATTATGGGTATTGTATCGGCTTTCAGCGGACAATGACAATGCACGAAATGACCGTATATTTATACTTTTTGTACGACGCTGACCATCCGATCAGGAAAGCCAGATTTCAGCTGACGCGTCGCTGGGCATGCGCCAATCGCCGCGGGGAGAGAGATTGATGGAACCGACTTTGGGTCCATCCGGCATGCACGACCGCTTAAACTGCTGACTGAAGAATCGCTTTATGAAAAGCTTGAGCCAACGGTCCAATTCTTCTTCCCGGTAAGAGTCTTTGAAGGCAATCCCCGCCAAGAAACGGATTTTATTTACAGGGGCACCGCATCTCACCAGATGGAAAAGGAAGAAATCGTGGACCTCGTAGGGGCCAAGAACCTCTTCTGTGTGCTGTGAGATGCGTCCGTTTTCATCAGCCGGCAACAGTTCGGGGGAGACGGGCGTATCGAGAATATCGGACAACGCGGCCGAAGCCTGACCGCTCACGCGATGCTCCGAAACCCAACGCACAAGATAGCGGACCAGCGTTTTAGGCACACCGCTGTTAACGCCATACATGCTCATCTGGTCGCCATTGTAGGTACACCACCCTAAAGCCAATTCCGAAAGATCCCCGGTACCCACCACCAAGGCGCCGAGCATATTCGCTTTATCCATCAGAATCTGGGTCCGTTCGCGAGCCTGTGTGTTCTCGTAGGCGATATCGTACGACTGATCGGCGTGTTTGATGTCCGACAAATGCTGTTTACACGCCGCAGTGATATCGATCCGTTCCAGCGATACGCCAAGTCCCTCACACAGCCGGATCGCATTGTCCAACGTTCGTTCTGTTGTTCCGAATCCCGGAAGGGTCAA